>NZ_FTMS01000011.1 GCF_900156105.1 Alkalispirochaeta americana | reverse complement strand
GAGCAGATCAGCGCCGCCATCGGCGATATCTCCAGCGTGAGCGATGTAAACCATTCCCAGATCGAGGAGATCCTCCGGGCCACGGGCGAACTCAAGCTGGCATCGGGCGAAAATGTCGCCGCAAGCGAAGGGGCGCCGGGTGATCGGTCTCGATAGCGGGCCTGGCCGAAGGAGGAAAAAGAAATACGTCCCTCTTGAGGCATCGAATGAAATTCGCTAGAATCAGTTATTGGCATATGCCAATAACTAAAGAGGGCTTTTCCGGTGGCGCGTCCTCAATCTAACCGAAGAGTATGCCTGGGAGATGCCATCCCCCGCGTCTTCAAACCTGCCGGGATTCCCTTGCAGGACCTTGAAGAGGTGGAACTCACGGAGGATCAGCTCGAGGCGGTTCGTCTTGCCGACGGGGAATGTCTCTATCAGACCGCAGCGGCTCGACGGATGGGAGTATCCCGGCAGACTTTTGGGAAAATCCTGGCAGAGGCACGCCGATCGATCGCCCGGGCTCTGGTGGGTGGAAAGGCGCTGCGCATAACCGGAGGAACCGTCATTCGAGAGGAGATATCCCCCGTGCATACAAAGATTGCTGTCCCCACCCGGGACCGGTTTGTTGATTCTCATTTTGGTCACTGTGAGGCCTTTACCGTTTTTGAAGTTTCCCGGGACTCCCTTGTTTCTGAAAAGGTAATCCCCAGCGCACACGGTTGCGGGTGCAAGTCAAACATTGTTGCCACCCTTGCCGGGGAGGGGGTTACTCTGATGATCGCGGGAAACATGGGAGCGGGAGCGGTACGAACGCTCAACGGACATGGTATTATGGTTCTTCGCGGGGCATCCGGCGAGGCTCGCGCAGCAGTAGAGGCGTGGCTTGCAGGGAGTCTGGCCGATTCTGGAGAGGTGTGTCGCGAGCACGATCACGGCGAGTCTGATCACTGATCCTGGGGTATCCGGAGGGTGAAGGTGCTGCCTGATCCTTCCCGGGTATCTACCATTATCTCTCCCTGGTGGGCCAGGACGATGTGCTTTACGATGGCAAGCCCGAGACCGGTTCCTCCCAGCTCGCGACTTCTGGCCCGATCTACCCGGAAGAACCGTTCGAAAATCCGGGGCACGTCTTCTTGTGGTATTCCCTGGCCGGTGTCCTTAACCTGAATTCGTATCTCTTTGTTGCGGTTCTCCACAATGATGGCAACCTCGCCACCGGGTTCGCTGTATTTTATGGCGTTTTCCACAAGATTGTTCAGGGCCTGCTCCAGCAGGTTTGCCGCTCCGCAGGCCTGGGCATGGCCGTCGTAGTGAACTCGAAGGTGGATGTCCTTGCGTCGAGCCTGATCCCGATACCCTTCAAAGACCCGTTCGATGATTCTCTCCAGGGAAAACCTGGCAGGGTCGATCATCCCCTCCTGCGATTCAAGGCGGCTCAGGGCAAGGAGGTCCTCAATGATCAGATTCAGACGATTGGCGTGTTTCCCGATGATGTTCAGAAACTGTTGCGTATGATCAGCTCCGTCGGGGACCTCGTCCAAGAGGGTTTCGACAAATCCCAGGATTGCTGTAACTGGTGTCTTTAATTCATGGGACACATTGGCAACAAAATCCCGCCGCATCGCCTCAAGCTGTTTGAGGCGCGTTATATCATTCAGGACAAGCAACACTCGGGGGCCTCGATCATCCTGACGACGCAGAAGTGTTCCGTGGACTTGAACGTGCACGGGAGGAGCCTTGCCGAGGGTGATTGTTGCCTCGGCATATCCACCTGTTTTCAGGACATCTCCGGCAAAGTGGTCAAGAGCGGGGTTCTGAAGGTGTTCCAGAAGGCTCATCCCGCGGCAGGGAATTCCTTCCTTGCGGAAGAGTTTTTGGGAGGCAATGTTCATGGAACGAATTTCCTTGTTGGCGTCGACCAGGATTACTCCTTCGACCATGCTGGTCAGGACAGCCTCTGACTCGTTGCGTTGATCCTCAATGCGATGGATTGTCCCGGCTAGCCGTTCCGCCATTCCATTCAGGGCTGCCGCCACAAGGGATACTTCTTCCGGCCCCCGAACTTCGATGCGGTGCGTCAGGTTTCCCCGGGAGAAATGGCGGGCTCCTTCCTGAATCCTGCGGAGAGGTTTCTGTGCGCGGTTTATAATCAGGGCCGTGATTATCGCCGTGACTACGAGAACTCCCGCTACAGCCGGAATGAGAATCGCGATGATCTCCCGGAGCCTGTGGTCCAGCTGTGCCAGTGAAGCGGCCGCACGAAAGATCGGCTGTGATGGTTCCGGGGAAGGCAGTGCTACGTAGAGGGTTCGCTCTCCTGTGGTATCACTTCGTCTGAGCGAAACTCCCTTCTTTCCCTGCAATGCAGCGATGATCTCCTGACGATCCCTGTGGTTTTCCAAAATCTCGGGATCTTTCCGGGATTCTGCCAGAACGTCTCCGTCGTGTGCAATAATGGTCAGTCGCACCGTAGTTCCCTGAAGGAAGCGGCGAAGCTGGTCCTGATCGGTAAAGGGGGTGGGGATCGCATTCTCTGCCAGGGTTGCTATGGTGTGCAGCTCATGAAGTTTTTCCTGGTACAGGACGCTCCGAAACATACTCGCTGCGATCAAGGAGAGAGCGCCAAAGGCGATAACGATTGCGATCAGGTAGGCTGGATAGATGTAGAAGAAGAGGGACCGCCGCATTAGTCCGCTCCTTTGAGCCGGTACTCCACGCCCCGCACCGTCTCGATCAGCTGGCCGCAGATCCCCAGTTTTCGTCGAAGGCCCAGGATCTGGACATCTACGGATCGTTCCGTTACGGGGTAGTCCTCTCCCCGGATCGCATCGATGATGCGAGACCTGGAGAAAACCCATCCCGGATTTCGCGAGAGAAACTCCAGGATGGAAAACTCTGTGGCAGAGAGGGGTATCGTCTCTGGCTCACCCTGATCCGGATCGGGTCTGCACGTTACCTGGTGGCGGGTGATGTCAATTGTGATCCCGTGGATCAGTATTCGTTCTTCCTTGTGGGAATGTTCTCCCGGAGGCTCGGTTCGACGCAGAGCAGCCCGGAGCCGGGCCATGAGAACCTTGGGGTTAAAAGGTTTTG
This sequence comes from Alkalispirochaeta americana, assembly GCF_900156105.1. Lineage (NCBI taxonomy): Bacteria > Pseudomonadati > Spirochaetota > Spirochaetia > Spirochaetales > Spirochaetaceae > Alkalispirochaeta > Alkalispirochaeta americana. The sequence continues at coordinate 140,388 of NZ_FTMS01000011.1, read as the reverse complement.
TTACGTAGTCATCTGCTCCCACTTCAAGACCTGCTACGACGTCGCTGTCTTCCGTGCGGGCCGTGAGCATGACCACCGGGATTGACCGGTAGAGGGTGTCCTGTTTGAGTTCCCGGCAGACCTCCCAGCCGTTGACTCCGGGAAGCATCAGATCAAGCACGACCAGGTCCGGAGGATCTTTTCTGACCTGGTTGAGAGCGGCCTCTCCGGAAGAGACGCCGCGAACGATAAAGCCTTCTTTCTCCAGGTTGTAGCGGACCAGCTCCAGAATATCCGGTTCGTCTTCAACGATCAGAACATATCCCATGTTTCTCAGTATGCAGGGTTTTATGAGAATTGTGTTAGGACTCGCTGGGTGCGGGGCGACCCCGGGTTTCCGAAAGCTGGCGCACCGTCTCTGAGATGGTCAGGCATCGGTCGCCCACATGCTCCAGGTGAGCGATAATATCAATGAAAGCAAGTTCACCCCGAACATCGGCGCCGTCGTGGCGTTCCAGCACCGTTCGTGCGCGTTTTTCGAGCTTGTCTCGCAGCCTGTCGATTCCGTCTTCCATGCGCCCGGCAATGGCAGGCTCGGGTCGCTCGATGCGCCCTTCCAGGTAATCGCTGATGTATCGCAGGAAGTCCATGACTTGGACGCTGAACTGGAAAAGTTCCTCCTGGCTTTCCTGGTGGAAGCGTAGTTTTTTTGTGTGACTGCCGATGAACAATCTCATGGTCTTGAGACAGTCCTCTCCGATAAGACCCAACTCCTGTGCGATCCGTTGTTGTTGCCACATGCGTTCAGCCTGAGCGGTGTTGCAGGGTAATTGCGAACGTGCCGTGAGCGAGCGGGTTATCAGGTTCATGAGGTCCCGATTATTCTCCCGTAACGTAAGCACTCGCTCGCCCGATTCATCTATGTCGTCCCCGATTTGTGAGACGTTCATCAGAATCATCATCATCTCGTAGGTCCCATGTGCCATGCCTGCGAGTGAAGATTGTATCAGGGTCAGATCCGCATCCAGAGTTTCAGGAATTCGTGACCTCAGCAGGGCCGGACGCAGGAGAGGGCGGCCTGTCTTCTCTTCAGAAGGGTAAATTTTCCCGATGAGAAGAAGCAAGGGAGCCTTCAACAGGCCAATTACCGGAAGGGCTATGAGATGTGCCGAGGAGTAGAAAAAGGCGGTTTGTGCAGCTACGCTCGGCCCTCCTTGATCTGGCAGAAGGAAATGACTCAGCCAAAGAAGCGGGTACCGTCCCACACAACCCGCGATGGTGGAGATAATTCCCGCCATGAGGTAAAACAAGGCGGTTTTTCTCGCTTCTTTCCCGAGTTCACGGACCGATAGCTGGAAGATCACGGGAGCCCCCACGTTTGCACCCAGGGTGGCCACTGCGGCAAGTTCCGGACTGATCCATCCTCGGGCAGCAAAAGACATGGCAAGAACAACTGCTCCTGTGGAAGAGTGAAATCCTGCTGAAACGACCAGCCCTGCTGTGAAGACAATAGCAAAGGCGGAAGGTGAGGTGGCCAACTCTGAAAAGATACCAGGAATCGGGGGGGCTCCCGGAATGACAGCGGATCGACCGGAGACAAACTCGAGGCCAAGCATAAGCAGGGAAAGTCCTCCGAGAATCTCTGAACAGGCGTAACGGCCTACACCCCCGTGCTGTCGCAGGGGCAGCGCTACAATGAGTAGGAGCAGGGCTGCCGGTGCCAGGGATATCCGGTAGCCCCCCAGGGCGATAAGCCAGCAGAGGGCTGTAGCGCCAAGATTAATTCCGGCCAGTACCCAGGGTGTCCGTTCGAAGGAGGTTGCTCCGCTATCGACCATGGTAACAACCGTGGCCGCTCCCGAGCCGGCTGATCCCCCGGCGGTCAGAAGAAATCCCGTAACCAGCCGCGAGAAGGCTGATACGCGGGTTCGGAAAGGCGCGATCGTACCAGATAACCAAGGGAATGGTTTACTGTTGCGGTAATTTGTCTCAATCCCAGTATGAAAAGTGCAACGGCGCCGAGGCCTGTCAGGATTTCCAGACTTGTGCTCATAGGTATATCTCCCCTGTTCCAGCTTTGCTGTCCGGGTCAGTCTGTTCGAGTTACGAAGGCTTCCCGGGCGTGTTCCTCCAGAAACGTACGGAAGCGTTTTCTGTGGCCAGGCATTCTCAGCGCCGTATCAAGATAGTTACCGTTGTCGGTGAACTTGATATCGCCGGAAATATCCAGATAGGTCTGGGCGTTTTCAACTGTGATGATATAGGGCGGTGCCCCCGTGCTGACAAGAAGATAGTTCAGGACAATGTTGCCGGTTCGATGATTCCCCTCCAGAAAGAGTTGCGGGCGACTGAGCATTTGGGAATAGAAACCGCTTGCGATTTGAAAGGGTTCGCTCTCTGTGCGCTTTCGCAAAACCCACTCCTTGATTGGCCGGATTTTCTTCAAAAAACTCTTGCGCGTCTCCTCCAGGTGCGCGTAGTAGTGCCTGCGATCAATTTGGCTCCGGCCGCATAGGACCACATGATTCATTTCCAGGAGAGCATGCAATCCGGCCGGTGTAAAAATATCCATGTCTTTTCTCAGGAGAGAGTTCAGGTAATCGTAGGCTTCAACGATCTGTTCCCGCATCTGGGTTGTGAAGATCTCACGCCTCATCGACAAGCTATCGTTAATCTCGCTGAAGGCCTCCTGAAAGCGCGCCAGGGAGGATTCGATCTGCAGTATGTTGAACTGAGCTTTCATGATAGGGGTTTTGGAGAATGAACCGGGTTCCCTAGCCGAAATGGCCGGTTATATAACGCCTGGTCTCCTCGTGCCGGGGAGAGTCGAAGACCTGGGAGGTATCGCCGAACTCCAGAATTTCACCCATCAAGAAAAATGCCGTCTTATCGCTTATGCGAAGAGCCTGATTCATGGAGTGGGTAACAATAACGATGCAGTAATCCCTTTTCAGGGAACCCATTAGCTCTTCTATTCGTTTTGTTGCGATGGGATCGAGCGCGCTGGTAGGTTCATCCATCAAAATGACCTCGGGTTGCATGGCTATGGCTCGGGCAATGCATAGTCGCTGCTGCTGGCCTCCGGAGAGGCTCAAAGCATTTTTCTTCAGGCGATCCTTCACCTCATCCCACAGGGCTGCCCGGCGAAGAGATTCTTCAACAAGATCGTTCAGCATGGATTTGTTGCGAAGTCCCTGCATTTTGGGGCCGTAGGCAACGTTCTGCCAGATGCTCATGGGAAAGGGATTCGGCTTCTGAAATACCATTCCTACGGCGGTTCTCAAGGAAGTGACGTCCGTTGTAGTGTCGTATATGTCGGTCTTTCCCATCCGCACGGTTCCGTCAATGCGGCAATCGCAGATAAGATCGTTCATTCTGTTCAGTACCCGAATAAACGTTGACTTGCCACATCCCGACGGACCGATCAGGGCTGTGACTTTCTTGTCAGGGATCTCGAGATTTACCGTTTTCAGGGCATGAAAAACTCCGTAATAGAGATTGAGGTCTTTGATTGCAAACTTTGCCGGCGATTGTTCCATACTGTTAGCGCTCCATATTCTTTCTGAAGTAGGTGGTGAGTGTTTTTGTGATGATGTTCACCACAAGGACGAAGATGACCAGGACCGATGCGGTGGCAAAGGCGATCTGGAAGTCCTCCGGGTTCAGAGCTTCCTTTGTCAGGTAGTAGAGATGAATGGTAAGGGTTCGTCCCGAATCGAAGATCGAGCGGGGAAGATTCCTTGCTATTCCAACGGTCAGAAGAACAGGGGCGGCTTCTCCAACCACCCGACCGATTCCCAGAATCGTTGCCGTGAGGATCCCGGGCAATGCCGAGGGAAGAACGACCCTGTATATTGTTTGCCACTGGGTTGTCCCCAAAGCCAGTGATCCTTCCCGAAAAGCCTGGGGCACTGTCCGGAGTGATTCCTCGGTGGTTCGGATGATGACGGGTAGTATCATGATGCTCAAGGTGAGCCCGCCTGCCAGTATTGACTGACCAAGTCCGAAGAAACGGGCAAAGACCAGAAGGCCGAACAGCCCGTAGAGAATGGAAGGAATGCCGGCAAGCGTTTCAATGGCAGTGCGAACAAAGTGAACAACCCGGGGCTTGTCGCTGTACTCATTGAGGTATACCGCAGTGACAATTCCTATCGGTAAGGCGATTGTCAGAGATGCAATGACTATGTAGAGCGTGGTGACCACCATCGGGAAGATCCCGATTCCCCGTTCCGATGAGAATATGAAGCTCAGGCTGATAGTGCCCAGCCCGTTGGTTATGACATACGCAACAATCCATATCAGGAAAACGACGATAGTTGTTGTTGCTGTACCCATCAATACGAGATGCAACAAATCGATGATACGTCGTCTGGTCCGATGAACACGGCCGATCATGATGAAACCTCCGAAAGCATTTTGCCTCGAAGCCTCATAATGAAGCCGTTCAGCAAAAAGATAAGGACAAAGAGAATAATTCCGACCGAAAAGAGCATTTCGTTGTGGCGCCCCGCCGAGTACCCCATCTCCAGAGCGATGGTTGCGGTCAGGGTGCGCACGCTGGAAGTGAGGGCCGTGGGTAGTTGTGGTGAATTACCCGCTACCAGAATTACGGCCATGGTCTCACCCAGGGCCCGTGCGGTGCCCAAAACTACGCCTGTAACGATCCCCGATTTTGCGCTGGTGAAAACAACAAACCAGGCCGTTTGCATCTTTGTTGCTCCCAGAGCTAGTGAGGCTTCCCGGTAGGCCAGGGGAACAGACTTAATTGCCGTAACGCCTATTGTTACGATCGTGGGGAGTATCATGAGGGACAGAATAAAGATGGCCGCAGCGATAGAGCTTCCCGAGGCAGATCCGAATAATCTCTGAATGCCGGGAACAACGATCATAAGCCCGAAGAACCCGTAGACGACCGAGGGAATGCCTGCCAGTAACTCCACGGCACTTGTCACTAACAACGACAGGCGAGATGGAAGAAACTCGGCGATCAGGACGCACGAGAGCAGGGCGACGGGGGTCCCGAGGAGAAGAGCGCCAAGGGTGGACAGAAGCGTTGCCACGATCATTGGAAAGATGCCGTACAATTTCCGGTATACCGGACGCCATTCCCTGCCGGTCATGAACATCGGGAAGCTGTAGGGAGGTTCCGGGATGTTGATGTGGATTCGAGATTTCAGTCCGGGAAGGGTTCCTGGAAAGGACAAGGTATACGAGAGGTGTTCGGGGTTGGATAGATGATCCTGAAGTTCCCGGGGAAACTCGATTTTCAGATATTCGGCCTCCGGGTCCAGTGAAATAGCCCTTCGATAATTCTCGTAGAGCAGGTCGTTTATTCGTGCCGAGGGGATATTCTCCAGCACTACTTCAACCGATGGTGCCGTAGGGAAGATGAAAGGAGCCAGTCCCTGGGCAAAGACAAAGATAACCATGGCCGAAAGTGCAACGACCGAAAAGAGCGAACAACCCGGAAGACGTGCCGGAGGGAGTAATCAACGATCTTTCTCGCGGGTGAACTCATATTCTCTCTCGTTTGGCCGGCGTGATCTGGTTTCTCAAGCGGGAGCCGATCATCGTCGGGCAGATTGTCTGGTTTCGTGATGCCTCTCCTTTGGGGAGAGGCATCACACTCACTATCGCAGTGTCGAATCAATTGACCCGGACATAGTTGCGTTCAACGATCGCCTGAGCTTCCGGTGAGACCATCCATTCCAGGAAGCGATCTGTTTCGGAAGCGATCTTTTCCTGGCGGTAGAGCACCAGAAAGGGCCGCGCGATGGTGTAGGTACCGGATGCAACGTTTGCTCCGGTTGCGGGTACTCCATCGATATCGAGGGTCTTCACTTCATCGGTGATGGAACCGAGCGAGATGTACCCGATGGCGTTGGGGTTGCCTGCTACCGAGGCTCGGACTCCACCGGTTCCGTCAAACTCAATGGCTCCTGCCACCAGAAGATCGACGAACCCAAGAACTTCCTCAAAGGCTCCGCGTGTTCCCGATCCTGGCTCCCGTGATACCACGGCGATCGACCGATCCGGTCCGCCGACCTGATTCCAGTTTGTGATCTCTCCGGTGTAGATCTGTCGCAGCTGATCCCGGGTCAGGTCGGACACGGGGTTATCGGGGTGGACAACAGCAGCGATTGCATCGATTGCTACGGTGAGCACATCCAGCCCGAATCCCAGTTCTGTGGGCCGCAGGGACCGGCTGGACATACCCAGCTCTGCGACACCGGTGTTCGCACCGGTGATCCCGTCCCCGGAGCCTGTGCCACTGACATTGATCGTGACCTGGGGATGGGCGGCGCTGTAGGTTTCAGCAAATCGCTCCATGAGGGGTGATACCGAGGTGGAACCGGTAACTTCGATCGTGTAGTGTGCTGGGCCTCCAGCCTCGCTTCTGCCTCCGGCAAAAGAGAAGGCAGGAACGAGTAGTGCCATGGCGGCTATGAAGGCTACCGTTCTCGCATTTTTCATGAATATCCTCCCTGTGAATTGCTACGCGCGTCTGCGCTTTTCAGGAGCAGTTTCCCGGCTTCGCGTTAGGGAAGGGTTAGGGAGGGGTTAGCTTTGGATGAAATAGCCGGGGCGGTTATTTCATCCTGTTTTTCAGAAGAAACCTGAGAAGCACTTTCTTGACCAGGGATTGAAGAGTTTTCTTACTGCTTCCGGGGTGGCAAGAGGCAGAGGGGGCGGGGCGCCAGTCGATGACCTGGTCGGTCAGCTGAATCAGTTCGGGTTTTATCTTGTCTTTGTTCATCATGCTACCCCCGTGATTTCGTCATTTTTCAGGCGGCCCAGAAAGACGATATCTGAACTGTCAGCACTCGATGCCTCAAGTTCTTTCCGGTATGGGCCGTCACCAGCCAGAAAAAGGCAGATTTTGCGGCCCTGTCCACGAAGCCGCTCCTGTACGCGGATCAGGAAATCCAGGTTTTTGTCCCGTGAAATTCGACCGGTATATACGATCGTGTGTTCTGCCCCAAAGGGTCGGGAATGGATCAGGTCTCTTGTTCCGGGGAAGAGGGGGGCCTGCGGGATAAAACACTCTGTATCGATTCCTCGCCGAAATAACCTCATCCTGGAGGAGATAAATCCTCGCTCGGTCAGAATTCTCTTGTATTCAAGAGTTGGTACCAGTATCTCGTCGGCGTTTTGAAAGAACCACCGTGTATAGGACTCCACCAGATTTCCCAGGGAGACGTCGCCAGTGATTTCGGCGGTCTCCCGGAAAAAGTCGGTGTGGTACACCGCCGTGGTTTTTACCTGAGCGAGTTTGCCCAGGGCGAGACCAAGCAACCCTATGGGGCCGGGAGAGGATATATATATCTCCTGGGGGTCCTCATCAAAAATAATTTTCAGAGCTCCGAGAAACGAAGGAATCCGCAGCAAGAGGTCTTCGTAATACGGTAAGGGTATTTCCGACAGCGGAGGCAGGGTAAGTACACTCGATGGAAGATTCGTCTCGTGAGGATTCAGGGATGTCACGATTCGTATGGGCCTTTTCTGTACTTCTGCCAGGGTGGCGATGCGGGAAAGAGTGACAGAGACCCCGTTGAGATCTTCCAGGGTGTCGGTAAACCAGAGAATCCGCCGTTCTTTCTCTTCGGAGGCGACGCCCCAGCGCTGTTTGAGTTGTGCCAGGAGATTCCTTTTTTTGTACATGTGCAAAAAGGTAGAAACGAAGGGAGTCGAGAGAAAAAATCCTGGCAAGGATGCGGAGATGCTTCTCACCAGATTCCATAGATTTCCTGTAGCCAGATGAGTCGTGACCGACCGGCAAAGTTCTTTCAGGAACTCGTCGGATATGGCGGTGATTTTCTCATAGATTGTGCCAATCCGGTCGTCGATGGCAATAGATTCGTCCAGGGTAGCAATGGTGCCTACTAGATCCGCCAGGCGGTTCATCACAGGACCTGCTTTTCGGCTACGCAGTCTGCTCAGCTTGAGAGCGTTTGTCAGAGAGAGTTTCTGGTTATTGAGAAGAAACCCATTCACCTGTTCTGCAAAGGAGTTTGATACGGTCATCGGTCGTGTGCGGCTGAACTCCACGGCGATTTTATAGAATCCGAAGGACATGGTTCGAAAGTCATTATGTAATCCTCCGGCAAGGGTTTTCTTCTCCCTGATTTCGTCAAGAAATGCTTGCGGTGTCTCGAAAGGGGCCTCCGTCTCTGTCCAGGTTCGTCCAATCAGGAGTCCTGCGTGATCGTCGCTGCCACCGGTAATTCCCTTTATCCAGGGATCAGTACCGACGGGAGTGATGCCGTGTTTTTTCGAGAGCTGTTCCAGCCGCTCCTCTTCCAGCGAGGTAAGGAAGTTCATCCACTCCTGATTGAAAGAGCGGTTTCGAGCGCCGTTTATTCCTTCAAAATGGTTGAAGAGCAGAAGAAACTTCTCCAGATGATCCGGAGAGAGCGTGTCGTTTACCGCATGGGTGGCGTGGGCCAGAGAATGAACCAGATCTTGCTCCAGCAGATAATCCCTGAGGGCGTAGATGCTTTTTCTGAGAGACTGTATCTTTCGGAACTGCGAGGAATCGAGTCCATAAATCAGGAGGTGGGCCTTGCAGCCATCCTCGGGGAAGTAGGTGGTGCTCTCCACTCCGGGAATAACCCGCTTGGGATAGCGCTCCTGGAGTTCCCGGGCTCCCCTGATATCGTTGTGGTCGGTGATTGTGACAAAATCCATTCCCTCTGCCAGGGCCCGGCGGTATATCGTTTCCGGTTCTGTATAGGATTCGGAGGCGCCCAGGCGCTGAAGAAACCATTCTGTGGGATGGTCAGAGTATCTGGAATGTACGTGCAGGTCCGCTTTTGCCATAGTTCTCTCCCGGGGGTCTCTGTATGAGATCCACTATGGCGGCGATTTGTTAGCATTCTGTCAGCTTTTGCTCCGGAGCACTGGATCAGTTTTTCAGGATAGTACGGTTTGGCCAGAGAGAGCCGGCTGATTCCGGCTCTCTCCTGTTGCAGGAGCCTTATACCTTTTTCAGATATTTCTTGTTGTCCAGGGCAACAGCAACCACGATGATCACGCCCTTGATGATGTACTGGTAATACTGGTCCAGACCCATGAAGGTCATGCCGTAGCTGATGATGGTGAACATGAGGACACCGGCGATAGCTCCCGAGACCTTCCCGATACCGCCGGAGAAGGAAATGCCTCCCACCACACAGGCGGCGATCGCATCCAGCTCGTAGCCGAAACCGGTCCCGTTATTGGCGGAGCCGATTCGGGCTGCTTCCAGAAAACCGCCGATTCCATAGAGGATTCCGGCAAAGACATAAACCATAATGATGGTTCGGGTCACGTTTACTCCGGAGACTTCGGCCGCCTCGGGGTTCCCTCCTACGGCGAAGAGGTTTTTTCCGAAGGTGGTCTTGTTCCAGAGAATCCAGACAACCACGCTGGTCAGGGCAGCGTAAATCACCAGTTTGGGAATTCCCAGAAAGGTCCCCACCACGGCCTGGGTATAGCGAGTGTCAAACCCCCCGATAGGTTGCGGGCCCGGTGCCCCCGAGGCGAAGTAGATGGAGAGTATTCCGTAGGCGGTTATCATCATTCCCAGGGTCGCCAGAAAGGGGTGGATCTTGAACTTTGCCACAACCCAGCCGTTGACTCCGCTCAAGAGCCCGATCACCACGCAGGCGATGACGAGGGGCACGATCAGGGGGAGGGCTGGCAGGTCCGGATAGAAGCGGCTTGCGTAGTCCGCCCGCTGAAGCATGGATCCCGATATGACAGCGGCGAACCCGACAAGTCGCCCCAGGGAGAGGTCGGTCCCCTGAAGGATAATGATGCCGGCAACCCCGAAGGCCAGAATAAGCCTCACCGAACTCTGGGTCAGGATATTCCGAAAGACCGGGATGGAGATGAACCGGGGCTCGTTCACAACGATGACTCCGATGATAAGGGCTATCACGATGTATATCCCGTTATTGATCAAAAAGTCTTTCCAGTTCTGCGATCGCACTGTGAAGAGCCTTGAAATCACTGGAGTTTTCATACTTCTGCCTCTTTGGTGTTGTTGATATGCTTTGTTGCCAGGTGAAAGATCTCTTCCTGGCTGGTCGTGTCGGTATCGACAATTCCTGCTACCCGGCCGTTACTCATCACCATGATTCGGTCGGTGATTCCCAGGAGTTCGGGCATCTCCGAAGAGATCATGATTACTGACTTGTCCTTCATGGCAAGTTGTATGATGAGCTGATAGATCTCGTATTTTGCTCCCACGTCGATACCTCGGGTGGGTTCGTCCAGAATGAGGATATCCGGATCGGTCAGGAGCCAGCGTCCGATGATCACTTTTTGCTGGTTTCCCCCACTCAGAGTCCGGATGAGATCTCTTCTGGAGTTCGTTTTAATCCGCATGGCCCGGATTTTTTCATCGGTGTCACGCTTCATGGCGTTTTCGTCCAGAAGCCCGAGGCCGGTACGGTAGGATGCAATATTCGCGATGGTCGAGTTGAAGGTGATGTCGCCCACGGGGTAGATGCCGGTGTGGCGGCGCTCCTCCGTGAGGAAGGCAAAACGGTTTTTCTTGGCCTGGCCGGGAGAATCGAGGCTGACCGGTTTCCCGTCGATGAAAAAGTTGCCACTCTCGCGGGTTCTGATGCCAAAGATCGCCTCGGCCATCTCCGTTCGTCCTGCTCCGACAAGGCCGGCTACACCCAGGATTTCACCCCGACGAACGGAAAAGCTTACGTCCTGTATGCGGGGATCGTATCGGGTGGAGAGATTCTTCACCTCGAAATGGACCTCTCCGGGGTTATTGGTCCCTTCGGGAAAACGGTTTTCCAGCTGTCTTCCCACCATCATCTTCACCAGGTTGTCCATGGTGAGGTTGGCGGTTTCCTCGGTTCCCACGTAGGATCCGTCCCGCAGGACCGAGACTTCGTCGGAGATGCGGAAGATTTCGTCCATTTTGTGGGATATATAGATGACACTCACTCCCTTTTTTCGAAGCTCTCCGATTATGGAAAAAAGGAGATCCGTCTCCTTCTCGGTGAGCGACGAGGTGGGTTCGTCCAGGACGATTACCTTGGCGTCGTAGGAGATGGCCTTGGCTATCTCCACCATCTGACGCTGAGAGACTGAGAGGCGGCTCAGAATCGTGTCGGGATCCAGATGGATCGAGAGTTGTTCAAAGAGGGCCAGCGTCGCCTGGCGCATCTTCTGTTCGTTGATGAAGGGTCCTGTCCTGGGATACCTGCCAAGCCAGATATTGTCGGAGATGCTCCGCTGCGTGACCTGATTTAACTCCTGGTGGACCATGGATACTCCCTGCTCCAGGGCATCCTTGGGATCGGTAAAGTTGACCTCGCGTCCGTTGAGGAAAAATTGTCCCTTGTCCTCCCGGTATATCCCGAAGAGGCATTTCATGAGGGTCGATTTCCCGGCGCCGTTTTCCCCCATCAGGGCATGGACCGTTCCGGGTTTTACCGTGAGGGAAACATTCCTGAGAACCGGTACGCCGGAGAACGTCTTTGTTACATCCTTGATATACAGTAATTCCTGCACCACCTGCGCCCCTTTCAGAGAAAAACAGGGAAGCCCCGAGGCTTCCCTGCTGCACGGTTCCGCTCTCTTAGCGGAAACTCTGATAGTTATCGATTGTCACCGGCACGTAGGGAACACGAACCGCCTTCGATCCACCCTGCTCCAGAACCCAGTCGGTTTCCTGGGTGACGGGGTTCCCCCGGGCTGCGTTAATCGCCAGATCCAGCGATGCCCGGGCCTGGTTGACGCCGTCGTTCAGAACGGTTCCGTTCAGCTCGCCATCGGCGATGTGGGTCAGGGCCTGGTCCAGGGCGTCGACACCGTAGATCGGGATAGACACACCGGCTGCTTTCATGGCGGTGATTGCACCAAAGGCCATGCCGTCGTTGTTGGCGATGACCATCTCGATCTGGTCTCCAAACCGTGAGGTGAGCCAGGCTGCCATGCTGTCGGCGCCGTGCTGGGTTGACCAGAAGGGATCGGCCTCCAGGGCAAGCTGCTGCACCTGGATGCCCCGGTCGGTAAACGCTTTTACCGAGTGAAGGGTCCGGGCCTCGGCGTCGGGATGGCCGGGCTCACCCTTGAGCATCACGTACTGGAGGATGCCGTCGCCGTTCTTGTCCCATTCGGGGTTGGCAAGCCAGTCTTCCACCATCATCTGGCCCTGGATAATGCCTGACTCGGCTGAGTCGGTGCCCACGTACCAGACCTTGTCGTAGAGGTCCATAACTCCCGCCTCGGTGGCTTCCTTGTTGAAAAGAATGAGAGGGATGTCAGCCTGTTTCGCCTTTTCGATAACGTTTCGCGCTGCGGCGGGATCCACCAGATTGATCACCAGTACGTCTACCCCGCGGGTGATGAAGACGTCGATCTGATCATTCAACCGTGCCTGCTGTCCCTCGGAATCGACGATGTCGATCCGGACACCCCGTACCTGGGCGTAGCGTTCCAGTTCGGGTTTCATGACACCGTTCATGAAGTTGTCTGCGAAGCTGTAGATGTTTGCACCGATCCTGATCTGATCCGATTCCTGGCGGCCTCCGGCGAAGAGGGCAGGGGCCATCATTGCGGCGGCAAGCAGGATCAAAACGATTCGTTTTGTCATACATTCTCCTTTGTTTGTGTGTGATGAGTTGTATGCTACCCCCCCCTGGCCAGTTCGCAATGGACGATCTGCCACAATGGTTGTAAAATTCTGCACTCTCCCTGTGGCGGCAAGGAGAAATCTCTTGTGCTACCCCGCTGTTAATGGATAAAGGGCTGGTAGTCGATCCAGATATAACGGTCCTCTTCCAGAGGAGGATCGAGGGGTGCCTCGGGGCTCTCCGAGAGGATGCTCTTGGCCAGTTCCGAGATCGCCCGGGCCATATTGGCAGAATCGTTCAGGACCGTGCCGTAGAGGTACCCCTGACGGATCGCCTGTACCGCTTCGTCTATGCCGTCGATCCCCACCAGAGGTATCCACCCGGGGCTCTCCGGGGAGATTTGGCCATTCTCGCCGGGGACAGGGGAGAGGCCCATATCGTGAAGACGCTGGATAACGCCCAGGGCCATGGCATCGTTGTTGGAGATAATGAGTTCAACCGTATCTCCGTAGGTCTCCAGAAGGGGCAGGCTTTTTTCGTAGGCTTCGCGGGTGTTCCAGTTGGCAACTTCGATTGCCAGGATCTCCACGGGAAAGTTCCGTTCTTCGAAGGCCGATAGAACTCCGGCGGTGCGTATTTCGGCGTCCTGGTGTCCCTGCTCTCCCTTGAAAATGATCGTTTGTACACGGCCGTCTCCGTCCCGGTCCAGGTGATTCAGGCCAGGAGGATCTCCTCCAAAGAGGGTTATCACCAGATCGGCCTGAAGTTCTGCCGACTGGACCGGCTTGGCTCCAACGTAATAGACCCGCTCCCAGAGCTGCATATCCGACCTCAAGGGTTCCCGATTAAAAAAGATCAGGGGGATGTTGTGCTCCCGGGCGTGAAGGATGATCGTGTAGGCGCTGAGACGATCCACGGGATTGACGATAAGCAGATCAGCTCCTTCGGCTATGGCACGCTCGATTCCTTCGTTCTGCATTACCTGGGAGTTCTGGGCGTCCCACAGGGTGAGACGAAAGGTATTCCGGGTTTCGTCGACAATGTGCTCCACCAGGGAGCGAATGTAGGGATCTTCCAGATTGTACGGAAAAAGAGCGACCTTTTGCGCCGGGGGCTGACACCCTGCAAGAACAAGAAGGACCATCGGAAGAACCAGGATTTTTTGCAGGACGGGGGTGCGGGCGGTTGCCCGGAAAAGAGAATGAATCATGACGTGCCCCCCGGGATGGACTCCGGTGCGGATGGAGGAGGAATCACAAGGGTCACGGTGGTGCTTTCGTCGATGACACTGGATATTCGCAGATCGGCCGCGTCGCCGTAGTATAGTTTCAGCCGCTGGTAGACGTTTTTCAACCCCACGCTGGATTGCGCGTCCTGACTCTGGATCATGCGGTGAATCTCGTGAATCTTCTCGTCCGTGAGGCCGTAGCCGCTGTTGGTGACACGAAAGATCATGCGATCTCCTGCCATTTCTCCCTGGATAGATATTCTGTTTTCATCGTCACCCATTCCGTGGTAAAGGGCGTTCTCCACCAGGGGCTGCAACAAAAGTTTCATGATCAGGTGTTCCTTCATCTTCTCCCCCATGGAGATGGTATAGCTGAATTTCCGGGCGTAGCGGATCTGCTGGATGGTGAGGTAGCTGTTGATCTGTTCTACCTCGTCCTGGACGGGGATGAAGGTTGCTCCCCTGGAGATACTGAGGCGGAAGAACTTTGCCAGGGCTGCTACGGTTTTCACTACATCCTGGTTTCTGCCCTCCTCGGCCAGTCCAATGATGGAGTCCAGGGTGTTATACAGAAAATGAGGGTTAATCTGGTTTTGAAGCGCCCGGAGAGCTGTCTTGCGTTTTTCTTTTTGTTCTTCCACCAGTTTGTCCATGAGCGATCTGATTCGATCGACCATGCGCCTGAAGGACCGGGAAAGCTCGACGATTTCCCTCTGGCCCTCGATCGCTATGGGCGTCGAGAGGTCTCCCCTTTCAATCCGTGCCATGATTCGTTTTAGTTCGTGGATCGGTTTTGATATTCTGAAGGAGAGAAATCCGGCGATCATGGCCGTTATCCCCAGAGAGCCCAGAAAGATCAGAACGATTGCCACCACAAGATGGTTTTGAGTCTGGGTGACCACGTCTACGTTCAGGACGGTCACGATGCGCCATCGGGTTTGGTAGAGACTGTTCACGTTAATGTAGAAATCGATGCCCCTGATCCGTTTTCGGTGGACCCCCAGGTAGCGATTCCGGCTGTAGCGGTAGCTTCCCTCGGAGTGGATGCCCCAGGATGAGGTATATACAAGGGAGCCCTGGTTATCCAGGATGAGAAGGTGGCCGAACTCTCCCAGGTTGGTTTTTCGGGCCAGGTCCTTTATTACATTTGTGTTGAGCTCCAACACCAGGAGCCCTTCGGCCAGAGACCCCTGGTTCAGGTACTGAACCTGCTGCACCACGGTGATCACTTCCTCGGCCCGGGGGGTCGCAGCGTTCAGGCTCTGGCCCAGGGAGAAGTGGAAAATATCGGGGTAGGTGCGGGCCCGATGAAACCAGGGGGTCTGGCGAACCGCCTGGGGTTCCAGGGTCGGAACATCGCCTGCCAGGGGGCGCCCCTGATCATCGAAGAGAAAGATCGAGGCCAGGTCTCTCTTGATTTGCGAGTTCAGGGAGAATATTTCCTGTATCTGGGGGAGTTCCCGATCCACATCCCGGTTCGTGACGGTCAGATGAAGAAAGTTCGCCGTTTCGATGACGCTGCTGATGTAGCGGTCGTAGTTGAAAACAATCTGTTTGGTGATTTCCCGGGATTGCCGATCGATGAGTTTCTCCGTGGTCCGGGAAAAATAGAAGAAGTAGGCGGCGCTGGAAAAGCAGAGCACCACCGTGACGATCAGGACCGTGGCGGCGAGTATCTTGTGGCCGATGCTCCAGGGGCCTTTCCAGGGATGCTTCCATGGACGCTTCCGGGGGAGGCTAGAGGTTTTTTTCACGGTACGCCTTGGGCGGAAGCCCGGTATGCCGCTTGAAACAGTGGCTGAAGTAATAGATGTCGCGGTAGCCGCAGGCTTCGGCGACTTCCACAACCCTGCTTCCCGAGAGGAGCAGTTGTTCCCGGGCGTGCTCCATGCGGAGTTTTGTCAGGTATCGGACGAAGGTAGTGGCCTGGTATTTTCGGAAGAGCTGGCTCAGATAGGAGATGCTGATCCCGCAGGCGGCGCAGACGGTTTGCATGGTCATCTGGTTGTCGGAAAAGTTCTGTTTCAGGTAGGTGATCACGTGAGCCAGCAGTTCTTCGCCGCTGTCGAGGCGACTGCTCTGGCTCTTTTGCCGGATCGATTCCGCGGTTCTTTTTACCCACTGGAGGTATTCCTCAAAGCTTTGCATCCGCAGGAGAGTTTCAAGAATGTCCTCGGGTGCTACGGTCCGGATGTCCACGTCAACGGTCCGGGCATAGTCGATCAGGGTGTGGGTGATTCCCAACATGAGAAACCGCACCAGGAGTATGTCCTTCGGGGGAGCGTGAAAGGATGCCCCCAGCCGGTGGGGTGTCTGGTCCCGACGAAGGGTTGCTACGCGATCGCGAAGTCCTGTGAAGGCGGCCTCGATTTTTCGGGTGTCGCCAAAGCGGAAGGCCTGCTGCAGTTCCTGTTGTTCCTCCTCCGGGAGCAGGAGCGGTTGGGCCGGAGTCGGGGAATCGGCCTGGGGCGAGTACATGACCAGGCTCAGATTGTGCATTCGTCCGGTGCTGTAGGCCCGGGCCGCCTCATTGTAGGCGCCCCGGAGCTGGCTGTAGCCGCTTGTGAGCCGACTGAGGCCGAGGAAGATTCGGATCGAGAGAAAATGTTCAACCTTTCGAATCGTCTGGTAGAGGATCGCGTCAATTTCCTGGAGAAAGGCGGTGCGGTTCTCCTTGAGAAGGAAGACGAGATCCTCCTGAAAGGAACAGGAATAGTGATCTATCTCGTGGACGTCCAAGTTATGGCTGATGTTGTTCCGGACTCCCAGTTTTGCCTTCTCGAACTCCAGGATATCCCAGTGTTCTTCCGATCGTTCGATCCTGATCAGGGCCACGGCGTAGTTTGTATCGTCCAGATCCACGCCGTATTGCTGAAGGCTTTGGGTGATCAGGGCCTGTTCTGTCCGGGGCGATGTGAGCAGTTCTGCCAGGGCCTTTTCTGCCAGGAGGGGCAGGCTCTCCTGGTACTGTCGCTGCATTGTTTCCTGGCTGTAACGGCTTGCAAACTCCTGGTCCAGCTCGGTTTTGAGCTCTCCCAGGAAGGCGAGGATGTCTTCCCGGGTGAGGGGTTTCATGAGATAGCTGCGGACCTGGAGCTGTACGGCCTGGCGGGCGTAATCGAAATCGTTATAGCCCGAGATAAAGCCTATCCTGATGGCGGGATAATCACGGCGCAGGATCGATGCCAGTTCGATTCCGTCGATGTAGGGCATCTTGATATCCGTGAGAACCACGTCAGGGGCGAGTTGCTCGATAAGTTCCAGCGCGTCGTAGCCGTTTCCTGCTGTTCCTGCCACGGTAAAGCCGCTTTCGGGCGAGATGTGTGAGGCAATTCTGCTACGGATTTCGTCCTCGTCGTCGACCAGGACCATTCTGTAGGGTTTTCCCATGGTTTCTCCCTGACGGTCAGATGATTTGCGCTCTGATGCGTGTCTCCAGGCCCTTGCCACCGGAGGCAGAGTTTACTATGATCCCCGACCTTTAGCCATGATTACAAGTCTTCGTCCGAAATACCCTGAAGAGCTCTTCTCCACTCCCATCGTGCAACAAACGGCATTCTGGTCTTCCCTGAAAGGGTCTCTGGGCGTGCGCTCTCTGGCCCTTGATTTCCGTGCGGGGAGCTGGAATGGGCCGATGGCCGATGTTCTGGTTGTCTTGCAGCAGGTAGATCGTTCCTCCTGCATCGCCTATGTCCCCTACGGTCCCGAGATTGAGCCTGATGAAGCAGATCAAGGGCCGTTTCTGGAGGAGCTTTCGGAGTGCCTTCGGGAGTTTCTTCCCCGGAATTGCTTCTGCCTCCGCTACGATCTGTGTTGGGAGTCTTTTTGGGCAAAGGATGCCGATTTCTATGACCAGGAGGGGCACTGGCTTGGTCCACCCCAGGCAAAGATGCAGGAGTTGCGGTTTAACTTTAATACATGCTCCTGGAACCTGAAGAAGGCACCAACAAATATTCTGCCTTCAAATACCATATATCTGGATCTTCGGCACGAGCCCGAGGGGTTGCTGGCGCAGATGAAGCCAAAAACCCGCTATAATATCGGCCTCTCGCAGAGAAGGGGTGTCGAGGTAACATGCCTGGGGATGGATTTTCTGGAGACTTGGTACCAGCTTTACACCGAAACGGCCGATCGAAACGGTCTTGTTCTTCATGATATCGAGTATTTTCGGGCGGTTCTGGCGGCCAGGGCCGAGGGCACATCAACAGAGGTTCTTTTGCTGGTGGCTTCTCTTGAAGAAATTCCTCTGGCGGCGATGTTTCTGGTCTTGTCGGGAAACCGCGCGTCCTACCTGTATGGCGCATCGGCGGGGAATCAGCGCAAGGTCATGGCGACCTATGCGCTTCAGTGGGAAGCGATGAACATTGCCCGGACGAGGGGGTGTAGCCAGTACGATATGTTCGGCGTAGCGCCCCGGCCCGATCCGGAGCACCCCATGCACGGTCTCTACCGCTTCAAGACGGGTTTTGGCGGAACACTCTATCACTCTCTGGGGTGCTGGGATTATCCTCTGGATCAGGATCGTTACGCTGCGTTTCTCTCGCAGGAGTTTCATCAACAGGGATTTCACCGCCGTTGATAGCCCTTTCAGAAATACGTCAGTATGTTTGACCGGTCGTCCCGGACTGGGGCAGTCCGGGATTACCTGTCACGACAGGCGGTTGCGGGGGTCGGGAATGAGAATCGTTTCTCCAGGAGTGGTGCAAAGATATGAGCGATGAAAAATGGGTCAGCTGGAACGGGAATATACGACACAGGTACGAAAAGCTTCATGAGCCCTCCACGGAGGAGGATCTTGCCCGGGCGGTGGGAGCGGCCCGGAATATTCGCCCCTACGGAAACAAGCAGTCCTCTGCTGATATCGCCGCTGGTGCCGAGGAGCTCATCTCCTTTGACCGGTACGGCGAGATTCTGCGGATCGACCCGGAGAAACGGGAGATTACGGCCCAGGCCGGGGTTCGTCTGGGAGTTCTTCTGCGGGAGATCGATCGCCAGGGGTGGAGCCTCTCGGCTCTGCCCGATATCGACACAGTCACCCTGGCCGGAGCGATTGCCACAGGGACCCACGGCACGGCCGGCACGGGACGCCTCCTTGGTGATCACATGGTGGCCTGTCGGGTTGTTACTGCCCGGGGCGAGGTCCGGGAGTTCCATGAGGACGATCCCGAGATGCCCGCCTTGCGGCTCTCTCTGGGGGTGCTGGGGGTGTTCTCCACCATCACCCTGCGGTGCGACCCCGGGTTTCGGCTGGCCGTGACGGAACGGCCCGTAAAGGATACGGTCTGGCGCGAGCGGTACAGCAGTCTCCTGGAAAAGCACCCCTTTCTGCGGATACTCTCCTTGCCTCATACCGGTTACGGCTATCTTATTACCGGAGATTACGCCCGGGAGCCCCTGGCAGGGCCCGGAAAACCCTGGTGGATCAAGCACCGCCGGGCGGTCTCGGCCCGGCTCTACGGAAGGACCGTGAAGCACCCCTCTTTTACGGTGACAGCAAACCGCATTCTGAAGGGGCTCTTTTTTAGCCATACCCAACGATCTTTTGGTACGCTCTACGAGGCCACGGTGACAAAATCCCGAGGGTCCACGCTGGAACTTGCCGAGTGGACTGTGGCGCTGGACCGGTTCGATGCACTTTTTGACGAGCTCAGTGCTGCCCTGCAGGATCGCAGCAATCCCGCTTTTGTCCATATCCCCATGGATGTGCGGTTTCTCAAGGCCGATCGGACCTGGCTGAGCTACGCCTTCGAGAGAGATTGCGTCACTGTGGGGTGTGTGTGCCGCATCCCCGAGGCTGCTGATAGCTACGCTGCCTTTGGGGTCGTGGAAGAGATCTTCCGCCGCTACGGCGGGCGCCCGCACTGGGCCAAGCGGCATGCCATGAGGGGGGATGATTTTTCCGCGATTTATCCCCGGTGGCAGGATTTTCTTGATCTCCGCCAGAAGATGGATCCCCAGGGAACGTTTCTGACTCCCTCGTTGCGCGATCTCCTCGGTATTCCTCGGGAGTGAGTGAGTCCGAGGGATATTGGGGAGCCCCCGGGGTCCTGAGGGACTTCATGAACTGACCTGGCCTCTTTGGTCCGATCTTCGTTGTCAGGATCAAAAACAGGGTTGTATAATTCTGTGACCGGGGAGGTGCATTATGGCGAAGGACAGCTCGAAGGGATTTCTTGGGACGCCTGTTCCCCGGAGGGACGCTCGGGACAAGACCACGGGCAGAACCCGGTACACCGATGATCATTGTATTCCGGGTATGCTCTACGCTGCGGTGGTGAACAGCACCTCTTCCCACGCAAGAATTTCCTCAATTGATACGGCCCGGGCCAGGGCCTTGCCCGGAGTACGAGGCGTTTTTACGGGGCGCGATTTCCCCCAGCGCCTGGGGCTCTACCTGGGAGACAAACCCGCTTTGGCTGTGGAGAGGGTGCGATACTCCGGGGAGCCCCTGGCAGCGGTTGTGGCAGACGACGAAGCCACGGCCCGGCAAGCAGCCGCGTTAATACGGGTGACCTGCGAGGAGTTGCCCGTGGTGGCGACCCTTCGTCAGTCTCTCCAGCCCGAAACAGTTTTGCTTCATCCTGCTCTGGATGAATATATCCATATTCCTGCGATCTTTCCCCGGCCGGGTACAAACATCGCCCATCACTCCCGGATACGCAAGGGTGATGCCGCCGCTGTTCTGGCTCAGGCCGAGGTGGTGGTTCAGGGCTGTTTCAGCTTTCCTCCCCGGGATCATCTTGCAATGGAACCCCGGGTAGCGCTGGCGCGGATACAAGCCGATGGGACGGTGGTGATACGCACCTCCACCCAGAGCCCCTATGGTGTGCGAGGCATCATGAGCAGGGTTTTTGGCATTCCTCCGGGGAAAATTGTCATAGAAGTTGCCGAGGTGGGAGGCGGTTTTGGCGGCAAGGCAGGGATCCAGCTCGAACCCCTGGCCTATCTGCTTTCCCGGGAGATGGATGGTCGGCCTGTCCGGGTGATGAACTCCCGGGAGCAGGATATGACAGCTTCGCCGGGTGGGCCCGGCCTTGAAGCAACGGTAAAACTGGGAGCCCGGGAGGACGGACGCCTCCTGGCCGCAGAGATCGAGTTCCTCTTTGATTCCGGCGGTTACGCCGACTACGCCGTAAATGTCAGCCGGGCTGCTGCGTACGCCTCTACCGGCCCCTACGCAATTCCCCATGTGGCTACCGACAGTTACTGCGTGTATACAAACCATCCCTTCGCCACGGCCTTTCGCGGCTTTGGTCATATCGAGCTGAGTTTTGCCGTGGAACGTGCCCTGGACCTGCTGGCGGAACGGTTGAAGATGGATCCGGTAGAGCTGAGGCGGAAGAATGCTGTTCGGCAGGGCGATACCACGCCTGCCCAGGACAAGCTGGATGCCAACACGGGGAATCTTCGGGAATGTCTTGATCGGGTGGTCCGGCATATCGGGTGGCAGTGCGAGGTCTCCCCGTCCCCGGAGCAGACCTTGGACAGGTCAGGGCTGAACCGGGAGATGCTCAAGGAGCATCTGGTTCGGGCCCGGGGAGTTTCCTGCTACTGGAAGGCTCCGGCTATCCCTACCTTTACCGATGCCGGGGCGATGGTGACCTTCAACGAAGATGGCTCGATAAACGTCATCACCGGGGCTGTGGAGATGGGCCAGGGAATCCATACCGGTCTTGCCCAGATTACTGCCGAGGCTTTGGGCATGGACCTCCACATGGTCCATGTCGTTCGGGAGGTGATGACCGACCGGGGGCCCCACGACTGGACCAGTGCAGCGAGCCGCACCCTCTTCATGGTGGGGCGTGCTGTTCTGGCAGCGGTGGAAGATGCTGTGGGCCAGATCAAGCGCGTTGCTTCGGCACCCCTGCGGGCTCCCGAGGAGGATCTCGAGGTTCGGGGGGGGCGTGTTTTCCTGCGGGATGATCCCTCCCAGGGATTGCCTCTTGCGGAGGTGGTTCTGGGCTACGTCTACCCCAACGGAAACGCTATCGGCGGTCCTGTTATCGGTCGGGGAAAGTATATCGCTCGTCATTTGAGCCATATTGATCCCGAGACGGGGGCGGGCCGGCCTGGTCTGGAGTGGACCCTGGGCGCTTTGGGGGTGGAGGTTGAAGTTGATCTCCGCGATGGCACCTTTCGGGTGCTGAAAAGCGTCTGTTCCATGGATGTGGGGCGGGTAATAAACCCTGTGATTGCCCGGGGCCAGGTGGTTGGCGCCATGGCCATGGGTATAGGCTACGCAACCCGCGAGTCTTTTCGCTTTGATCAGCGGGAACGGGTGATAAACGGAACGCTGCGGGATTACAAAGCGCTTCGTTTTGGTGAGCACCCGCAGTATGTGGTGGATTTTGTGGAAACACCCCAAGGGGACGGTCCCTTTGGTGCCCGGGGGTTGGGAGAACAGGGGATTATTGGTGTCCCCGGCGCGATTTCGTCGGCCCTGTCCCGGGCCGTGGGAAGACAGGTGGACCGCTTGCCCCTGACCCCGGAGTATCTCTGGGGACTTCTGAAAGGTAGCGAAGCAGATGATACCCTTTGATGTGACGTTCCTTCGACCTGACTCGGTTGAAGAGGTGGCTCAGGCTCTGCAGGAGGCCCGCCGAACCGGTGCCAGGGCGGCGTATTTTGGAGGCGGGACAGAAATTGTCACCCTGGCGCGGGAGAACAAGCTCCGGGCAGAGATTCTGCTGGATTATAAAACCCTCTCCCAGGCACGACGAGAACCCGGCGGATCATCTTTTTCTCAGGCTCAGGCTCAGGCTCAGGCTCAGGCGCAAGAGCGGCTTGCCTGGGGCAGCGCTCTTCGGTTGAATGAAGTTTCCGACGGTGGAGCCTGTCTGCTCCTGGCGATGTGCTGCAACGGCGTAGCTGACCGGACAGTGCGGAACTCCATTACTCTGGGAGGGAATATCTGCGGAATGTTGCCCTACCGGGAGGCGGTCCTCCCCTTCCTGTTACTTCAGGGAGAGCTTGAAAGTCTCGCTGAGCCCGGAAGCTTGACCTGGAGTTCTGTGGAGGAACGATTCTCAAAACGGTTGAAACTGGAAGAAGGAGAGCTGGCGCTCTCTTTCAGTCTGGAGAGTGCCCTCGTAGCGGGGCTGGAGTCAGATGGAGTGATTCACCTGGAAAACGCACCAGGACGAGTGACCGCGCTGGCTCGGGGAGACCGGGGCGGGTGGTTTTACGAGCGAAGAACCACCGGTGGTCCTGTGGATTATCCCTTGTCGACCCTGGTGCTGGTACAGCTTGATGGCCGGTATCGGCTGGCCCTGACGGGAGTTTTCGGGTATCCCCTGCGGGCATTTCGTGCCGAGGAAGTTCTGAACAGTGGTTTTTCTGGTGATTTTGCCAGCCCCACGGAAGCGGATCGATTGCAGCGTGCCGGGGCGGCCCTGGATGCGGAGGGCCTGAAATACAAGGCCGATCTGCGGGGCGCCAGGGACTACCGGCGTAGTGTTGCTCTTCAGGGCCTGGCTGCGGGAATGGAGGCGCTTGCCTGATGCAAGATTACCGTGAAGATTTTAAGGAGCGTTTCTGATGAAAATTTTCCAGGGATTGACGGAACTGGTGCTTCTGATAAACGGCGAGAATCGTAAGGTTGCGGTTCGACCCGGAGACACGCTCCTGCACACGTTACGCCGCGGTCTGGGGCTCACCGGGACAAAACGGGGGTGTGAGAACGGTGATTGCGGTGCCTGCACCGTTCAGGTTGCGGGAGTTCCCATCAAGTCCTGCTACACCCTGACAGTGGATGTAGCAGGAACGGCGATTACCACCATCGAGGGGCTGCAGGGGACTCCGGTTCAGAGGGCTTTCGAACAGGCCGAGGGCTTTCAGTGCGGCTATTGCACCTCAGGATTTATCGTCAACGGTGATGCCTTTCTCCGCCGATGGCCCGGAGTCGCTCCCGGGATCGAGCGCCAGGTCTGGCTTCAGTCAAACATCTGTCGTTGTACCGGGTACGAGACGATAGAGAAGGCGATGGACCGGTCCCGGCAGTATCCACCAAAATAAGGGGGTCTACTTTTTCAGACTGTTCCGCAGCCTGTTGCAGAGGACATGAATAACGCCCCGGGCAATCCCGGGGTGATCGGCCATAACCGAGTCAAAGGCGTCTTTCTCTATCTTGAGCAGACTTGTCTCCTCCAGGGCTGTTACCGAGGCGGACCGTGGCTCTGGATCGAGGACGGCCATCTCTCCCACCACCTGACCCGGCCCGAGTTCGGCGAAGCTCCTGGTCTCATCGTGGACCGAAACCCGTCCCTCCCGAATGATGTACATGCAGTCGCCCATCTCGCCTTTTTTTATAAAAGTTTCCTTTGGCGGAGCGTCCACGTCCTCTCCGATAGAAGCGATATGTGCCAGTACTGCATCGGGAATGGTGGAGAATATATCGGCAGCTTTCAGGGTCATCACCCGTTCAATTGTGGTCAGCATAGATTCCTCCAGGGTGTGACCGGCTATTCCCGTCACGGCAGCCGCGTACTCGGCGCAGGTGCGCAACCATTGTTCCGGCCAAAGATCGTTTTGGGTCAGGATTTCTTGTATCTGCCCGTGCCCGTCAATGACGGATAAACCAAAGAGCTCGCGGAGTAGCGGGATATCCCCGGTTTCTGTATTTTCGATCACGGCAATCACATGACGCTTGATCTCGGGCTCCAGGAGCACATCGAGCATCTCACTTGCCAGGGCTTTCTGTTTTGCCGTGCCCTCCATTATTTTTCCCCGGGCTCCCATGATCTCGTCGGGATTGTACAGCAGGGTGCAGAGGGTGAAAATCCGGTCCTCCTGTCGCCGGTACTGGTCCTGAAGCGCAGATATGAGAGGTCTGATCTCCTGGTGCAGGGCTTCAAGCAGATGGGTTGCCACAAGAATCCGGGCTGCCTTTTCCGAGTTTTCCAGAATCCGTTCCAGAACTCTTTTTCTTGTCTCCGGTGATACGGCCCGGTAGCCCCGTTGCGAGAGAGCGCTTTGAACCGTTGCCGCCATCTCGCCGTTGCTCCGGGTCATGAGGGCCTCTTCGAGAAGCGTTCCCACCCGAGGATCGGAAATCCGGGCGCAGAGGCGGATCATTCTGATCGATCGAGGGAAAGGAATTTCCGGATCCCCCTCGAGACACCTCTTTAACCAGGGAAGAAGGTCTCCCTCAAACCTGACCAAAGCGGAGATGGCTTCGGCCCGGGTGCTTACCGGATCAATCCAGGGAAGCACTTCCGGGATCAGTGCCGGGTGGCAGACCATGCCAGCTGCCTTGAGAGATGCCGTAACCACGCTCTCCGAGGGGTCTTTCAGCAGACCTATCAGGGGATGGTAGAAATTTCTGATTCCTGTTCGTTCCAGTATGCTTGCCGCTTCGACCCGCTCCTGGATATCAGAGCTACCAAGCATGGAGTTGAAGACGTTTCCAGCCTGAAGGATTCCATTAATTCCTCCGTAGAGGAATAATCCGCTTACGGCGGCGCTTCTGATCTCCGGAGAGGGGCTCTCGAGATATTCCGACACAGAACTGGCCGGCTCATCCACGGTGGCGCAGAGCGCCCTGATTCCTGCAGAGCGGAGGGACGTATCGTCCGATTGCAGAACCGCCCGCTCCGCGGCATCCTTTCCCCAGGCTGGTTTCGCCCGTTCTATCCGCTCCAGCAGATCCCTCCGGGCTTCTGTCTGCAAAGGGCGTTCCAGCAGGTCCCGGATTCTATCGGTATATGAGGGGTGGGCCGCCTTCTCCAGAAGGTCCAGACCGCTACGAAGGATCCAGGGGTCTTGCGCTTCAAGAAGCCGGTCCACAACCTGCATTGTGGATGCGTCTTCCAGATTGAGTTCCATCTCGCCAATGTTCCGCCGGCTGAGGGTCTTGCGGAGCTGGGCACTATAGGCCCGGTAGAGAAAGAATCCCACCACTCCGCAGAGGCCCGTCACTATCAGTGTGAGGTAGGCCGCCACGGTTGGGGTGTAGCGCGTCATCCGGGCGAAGGAGACAAGCAACAGCCCCGCCAGGCCGTAACTGACGGGAATTCCGATCCCCTGGGCAAAGGTATGAACGATATCCCGTTCTTTTGGAGGCAACGGCTGGAAGGCGCTTTGGATAGAGGTTTTTACGAAACCGGAATACATTGCGTAGTCGACAAACTGGGAGACCACTACCAGGATAAAAAACCATCTGCCGGGAGTTCCCTCGACCAGGCCTGCTACCAGAGCAGCCACAAGCATTACTGATACTCCCGCAGGGCTTCCCGCCAGGCCCAGGGGCATACCAAAGCGTATCAACAGGCGCCCCGCTGCAAAACTGAGAAAGAGGAAGCTCACAGCGGTTGTCCCAGATTTTGCCAGACCAATGAACTGACTCATCTCGGACTGGGTCAAAAAGAAGCGCTGCGCCTGGGAGTACACAATATATTGCACCAGCAGGGAGATCATGGAGGTGATCATCTGGTATCCAAAAACCAGCAGGGTATAGCGTTTTCCCAGAATTGCCAGGAAGGCCCGGACCCCGTGATCGCTTTTGCGCCGGCTCTGTTCGTGACGATGGGCGTGGTGCCGGGCCTCTGCCGGGCCGATGTACTCACCGACAACCATCAAAACCATCAGGAACGCACCTGTCATGGAGACCCCTCCCACAATCAGGAGCCGTTCCAGGGAGCCCGTGAGAGTTGTCAGGGGGCCCACCATGATACCGGCAAGAACCACGGCGAGTATCTCCCCGCCGGTAATCTTGGGGTAGCGGTTTTTTATCGTTCTGGCATCGTAGATCTCCACCGCCTGGGATCCCCGCAGCATCATCAGGTAGAGAGTTCCCATGGTATTCATCACCATAAGGGCGTAGATGACCCAGGAAAGGTTCAGGAAGAGCAAGGCAAAATAGGCCAGGAAAAAAAGAACCGTGAAAAGGGCCGTGACGATCAGGGATGTCCTGGCTAGATGGAGTTTCCCTTCCAGCGCGTTGAAACCGATCGTGAAGAAGGGAACGGTCACCCCCACCAGAACATAGACGGTTCTCAGGCCGGCGGAACCAAACTCCACCACCAGCAGGGTATAGGCCACGTTGAAGAGCAACCCGAAGGAGAGTCCTGTAAAAAAAGCCTGTCCTGCCAGCAATAACAACGCCCTGTCCCGCAGGAACGAGGTGCTGACGGTTACTTTCGGCCCATGCAACGTTGTGGTGTCCACGGTACAGAAAGGGTAGTTCATGGGATGCCGGGGTTCAAGACTGGCCGGATTTTTTCGGGGAAATCTGCGGGATCTGGTCCGGGCGGGGAGCGGAAGGGCAGAAAATGCAAAGGCCAGAAAAAACAAAAAGGCCGCCGGTCTGCAATGACCGACGGCCTTTTGTGCCCGAGAGAGGACTTGAACCTCCACGTCCGTAAGGACACTAGACCCTGAACCTAGCGCGTCTACCAGTTCCGCCACTCGGGCAACAACCGTGGAACATGGTAGCGACAGGGGCCTCTTGTGTCAAGCGGTGATGCTCCAAAAACGGCGCGCCACCTCTGCGACAGCCCCTTCGGATGCGGTCTGGGCCAGCACCAGATCGGCCACACCTTTCAGCTCGTCCCGGGCGTTGGCCACGGCGATCCCCAGCCCCGCTGTGGCGATCATCTCCAGATCGTTCAGGCTGTCCCCCAGAGCAATGGTTTCCTCCAGGGGAATTTTCAGGTGCCCCGCCAGTTCGTGCAGGGCCTTGCCCTTACTCACCCCGGGGGCCATGATTTCCAGGTATTCCGGCTTTGAGAAGACTCCGTCGAAGAGGCCCCGGGAGCGTTTTATCAACTCGTCCCTGTGGCGCGGCAATTCCCGGGGATCTCCGATAACAAGCAGTTTGGGTGAACCCAGGGGAAGGTCTGCTGCCATATCGGGTGTCTGCAGGCAGTTCATTCCCGTATCCCGGGCGTAGCGAGCGCTGCGGGGATGGTCCTGTTCAGTCAGAAAGGACTCGTCCCGGTACCCGTGAACGAGAAGGGATTCCTTCCGGGCGTACTCCATGACGATTCTCACCGCCTCCTGAGACAGAAGATGCTGAAACAGAACGGTGTCGGACTTCACGGTACTCACCCGGGCCCCGTTGAAGGAAATGAGATACTCCGTATCGTCGGCGGGGCCAATTTTCTCGGCGAAGGGCCTCATGCTTACGGTGGCTCTGCCCGAGCTGAGAACCACCGCCACACCCTGGCGGTGCAAGCGCGCCAGAGCAAGCCGATTAACCTCGGGAAAGGAACCGTCCGGGGCCAGAAGGGTGTCATCAATGTCTGTTGCGATCAATCTATACATGGCACGTACTGTACGCGCCCCTCCCGGTCGGTGCAAGATAGGGCCATGGAAGCAACGGGAATAGCAGTAAAGATGCCTGTCCGGATTGAGAGTGGCCAGGTGGCTTACGAAATGCGGCTTGAAGATCCCCGGTCGGGGGTTGGCACCTCTCCGGCGGCGGTTCGGACTCTTCCCATCAGCACCTTTCTGGGCAAACCCCTGCGGTTGGAGCACCGGGGTGAGTACGCCTGTGTTCGCTGCGGGACCGCTCTCAAAAAAGTTTTTGGCGAGGGATTCTGCTACCCCTGTTTTCGCAACGCCCCCGAGGCGGCCGAGTGTATCGTGAAACCGGAACTGTGTGAGGCTCACCTGGGGCGCGGCCGGGACGTTCAGTGGGAAGAAGACCATCACAACCAGCCCCACGCCGTCTACTTTGCCCGGTCCAGCGCCCTGAAGGTAGGGGTCACCCGACTGACCCAGGTTCCTGTGCGCTGGATAGACCAGGGAGCCTCCTGGGCGGTGGTGATCGCCCGCGTTCCCTACCGCCAGCTGGCGGGGCGGATCGAGGTGGCCATGAAAGCGCTCTATACAGACCGGACTGCCTGGCAGCGTATGCTGAAAGACGAGACACCGGCTGATCCCGTGGATCTGGCAGTGGAACTGCAACGGGTACGGGAGCTTTTGGCTGACTGTGAGCCGGAGCTAACGGAATATCTGGTGCAACCCGGCCAGGCTGAGCCGCTGACGATCTCCTATCCTGTGATTGCCCCGCCGGAGAAGGTCAAGTCAGTGAACCTGGCAAAAACTCCCCTGGTAGAGAGCATTCTTCAGGGAATCCGGGGGCAGTACCTGATCTTTGAAGGAGGCGCCGTCCTGAATGTACGGCGCCACAGCGGGTTTCGCCTTCGGATCTCGGTTCTTGGCGGTTAGTCCTCGTCGCTGACGATCTTGATCTTCATTCCCCCAGGGTTTCTCACTTCTTCCCGGGAGGGGACTGTTACCTTGAGAATGCCGTTGCGGAAGACCGCCTTGGCCTGTTCCCGGTCAAACTTGTCTTCGGGAACGTAGTACTTCTGGGGTGGGATCTCCTTGAGTTTGAGCCGTCGGTGAAAAAAGATAACCTGGTCCGCGTTGGCGCATGCCTCGGGTTCAGCGGCACTGAGCACCATGTAGTCGCCGGAGAACTCCAGGGAAACCTGGGTATCCCGGTATCCTGCCAGGGCAAATTCAAAGACGATGGTTTTGTCGGGCATCATGTAGATGTTCGCCGGGGGAAACGAGTACAGAGAATAATAGTTGCGATGCTCTGCCGATTTCCGGAAATCGAAGCCAAGATCCCCAAAGGTATTGGCGAACTCCTCGGTGGCTTCGAAAATGTGATCGAAAAGCTGTCCCAGATCCAGATAGTCCCTGTTGTGCATGTCATCACCTCCCTGGTGGTTTGAGTAATGGGGCGGTCCTGCGGACCCGCACCAACGGCCCTTTCGGCACCGTACTCATCTAATATAGTGCAAAATGCTGTTCCCGGGGAAACGATGGTAGTACCTTTTCCTCGCGGAAGGAGAAAACATGCCAGACAAAAACATGACAAAAAT
Source organism: Alkalispirochaeta americana (assembly GCF_900156105.1). Classification (NCBI taxonomy): domain Bacteria; kingdom Pseudomonadati; phylum Spirochaetota; class Spirochaetia; order Spirochaetales; family Spirochaetaceae; genus Alkalispirochaeta; species Alkalispirochaeta americana. The sequence continues at coordinate 110,761 of NZ_FTMS01000011.1, read as the reverse complement.
ACTAAACAAAAAGTCGAGAGCCATGACTCAAGGGGTAGAACGCACGGCAAACCGGGCAATGCTCCGGGCCGTGGGGTTTGAGGACGATGATTTTACCAAGCCGATCGTGGGAATTGCCAGCGCCGACAGTGACGTCAGCCCCTGTAATATGCACCTGGATCAAATTGCCCGCTATTCCCGGTCCAGGCTCAAGGAGTCTGGATCAATGCCCCTTACCTTTCACACCTTTGTGGTCACCGATGGAGAGGCCATGGGTCACGAAGGAATGAAATCCTCCCTGGTTTCCCGGGAAGTGATCGCCGATGTGATAGAACTCTCGGCCCGGGGACACCAGATGGACGGTCTTCTGGGCATAGGGGGCTGCGATAAGACAATTCCGGGAACGGTCATGGGAATGGCCCGCATGAACGTTCCCTCTGTCTTTGTCTACGGCGGATCCATCGCTCCGGGGATTCACCGGGGAGAACCCGTAGATATCGTGAGCGCCTTCGAGGCGGTAGGAGCCTGCAGCGCGGGAGCGATCACCGACGAGGAGCGGTTGCTCATTGAAAAAGCAGCCTGTCCCGGCGCGGGGGCCTGCGGCGGAATGTACACGGCGAATACCATGGCTTCGGCCATGGAGGCTATCGGCATGAGCATTCCCGGGAGCGCCTCCGTCCCTGCCGTGAGCGAGCATCGGCAGTGGGTTATGGAGGCCAGCGCCGACGCCCTGATGAACTGTCTCAGGGAGGATCTTCTTCCCCGGGATATCATGACCCGCCGGGCTTTCGAGAACGCCATACGCCTTGTGATGGCCCTGGGAGGTTCCACCAATGCAGTGTTGCACCTGCTCGCCCTGGCCCGGGAGGTTGACGTGGAGCTTTCGATCGACGATTTCAATCATTTCTACGATTCAACCCCCATCGTGACGAACATGAAGCCGGCGGGACGCTACGTGATGATAGACTTGTACAAGGTGGGGGGGGTGCAGATGGTAATGCGCATGCTCCTGGACGAGGGGCTCTTGCACGGTGATTGCATGACCGTTACCGGCAAAACCCTGGCAGAAAACCTCTCCAGGGTCCAGGTACGGCTGGAGGGGCAGGAGGTGGTGCGGAGTTTTGCCGATCCCGAGCAACCCCGGGGACCAGTGGCCATACTCAAGGGAAATCTGGCCCCCGAAGGAGCCGTCGTGAAAACCTGCGGACTCAACGAGTTCAGTCACACCGGCCCCGCCCGGGTATTCAACAACGAGGAGGAGGCCCTGGAGGCGATTCTCCAGGACCGGGTAGTTGCCGGAGATGTGGTGGTGATCCGCTACGAAGGCCCCAAGGGAGGTCCGGGAATGCGGGAAATGCTCTCTCCCACGGCGGCGATAGCTGGGGCGGGGCTCAGCAAGAAGGTTGCTCTTATAACGGATGGCAGATTTTCCGGCGGAAGTCACGGCATGGTGGTAGGTCATGTGGCGCCGGAAGCGCAGGCAGGAGGTCCTGTCGGACTTGTCCGGGACGGAGACCTCATCACCATCAGTACGGCAACAAAGGAACTCACGGTGCACCTGGAGGAGAAGGAACTGGAGAGTCGCCGGGCGGACTGGACTCCCCGGGAGACAGGCTATCATCGGGGGGCTCTGGCCAAGTTTGCCCGCCTTTGCAGCAGCGCTGCCACGGGGGCCGTTACAAGTTGATACCCGGAAGACCGATGATACCCGGAATGGATCGGAAATTTGTTGACATCGGTCGTGGTGAATTATGATCTTCAGGGAAATCCCTTCAGGAGCGGGCGTCATGACGAAGGCTGTGTTCGTGTTCTGGTCAGTGTGCCTTTTCTCGTTCACGGTCCGGGCTGATCCCTCGGAGGGAGCCACCGGTCTGCACCACCGGGTATACCGTTCCTATGTGGAGGGAAACGTCACCCTCTGGGCCGAAACCATCGAGCAGTACGAGCAATTATACGCAGCCTGGTCCCGGACAGAAGACCTCTACAGCCTTCTGCTGGCGCGATACGGCTACACAGGAAGCGCCCTGGAGCGGGGCGAGAAGACCGTGGCCCGGGCTCACCTTTCCAGGGCTCGCCGGGAGCTGGAACTCCTGATGCACCACAGCGAAGGGGATGCGCGCGCCTGGGCTCTCCGGGGGGGCATTAAGGGATTCCATATCCTCCTGCGGCCTCTTGAGGCGCTTCGGCTCGGCCCTGAAAGTTCCCGAGCCCTCGATCATGCCCTGGAACTGGATCCTCGGGAGCCCCTGGCATGGCTGGAGCGGGCCAACGCGCTCTTTCACAGACCTGCCCTGTTTGGAGGAAGCAAGGAAGGTGCCCGCGATTCCTATCGGGAAGCGGTGCGGCTATTTGAGGAGGATCTGAAGATTCGTGAGAAATGGCTCTACCTGAATAGTCTGGTTGGGCTGGCCAGAAGTTTATGCCATATCGGAGAAATCGGGGAGGGGGTTGCTGTCCTTGAAACGGTTTTGACCATTGAGCCGGACCTGAACTGGGTCCGGGAGAAGCTGCTGCCTGCCCTTGCTGCAGGGAACTGTCAGGGGGAATCACCATGATCCGTGAACATCAGGAACTGTACGCCCGGGTTTTCAGAGCGGGGAGCAAAACCTACTACACCGCGAGCCTCTTCTTTCCGGAATCGGTGAAGAAGGATGTTTTCCTGCTCTATGGTTTTGTCCGGGTGGCTGACAACTTTGTGGATGCTGTCCCTCAGGATGCTGACGGGTTTTACAGGTTCTGTCAGCGCTACCGTGAAACCTGGGCTGCCGGTCCGGATGCTCTATCGGGCGATCCCATTATCGACGGCTTTATCGAATTAGCCCGCCGCAAGAATTTTGATCCCTCCTGGGCCGAGGCCTTTCTTCAGTCCATGGCGTGGGATCTGACCCGTCATAAATACGACCGGATTGAAGAGGTGCTGGAATACATCTATGGCTCTGCCGAGGTGATAGGATTGTTTATGGCGGCAATACTGGACCTGCCCCGGTCGGCCCACGACGGTGCCCGTGCTTTGGGACGTTCCATGCAGTACATTAATTTCATCCGGGACATCGATGAGGACCTTTCTCTGGGACGGCGATATCTCCCTCTGGGCGAGAGTCCCCTGCCGGGCCTGACCAGAGACGAGGCCCGGGCTCACCCGGAGGAGTTCGTCTCCTTTATCCGGGATCAATCCCGTCTGTACCGGGCCTGGCAGAAAGAGGGCGAAAGGGGATATCGCTATTTGACCAGAAGAGTTTTAATTCCCATCAAAACGGCCTCGGATATGTATAACTGGACAGCTCGTCGGATTATGGACAACCCCTTTCGGGTCTACCAGGGAAAAGTAAAACCCTCCCGGTTGCGTATACTCCTGGCCATTGCCTGTAATAGCGTGAAACTTCTCTTTCACCGGGAAGTGCAAGGCCAGCGACCTGTGGCAGAAGAAATGAAAGAGGCCTGAAAGGAGATTGCTGTGGATAGCTATACCGTGATTTCCCTGGTTATTCTCGCGGGGCCCCTGGCCTTGAGTTTCGATAGCAAGGTTGCCTTCTATCAATACTGGCCGGGTGTGCTGGCTGCCTGCTTTCTTGTGGGTGGTTTATATACCATCTGGGACATAGGGGTTACCCGCCGCGGCCACTGGACCTTCAACCCCAAGTATACCGGCACGCTACGGGTCTGGGGATTGCCCCTGGGAGAAGTCCTCTTTTTTTTCGCAGTCCCCTACGCGTGTTTATTCATCTATGAGGTTGTGGTGGCCTATTTCGGTGATTCGCTCTGGTTTCAGTGGCCCCTCTGGTTGAGTGCTGTCCTTGTCCTGATATCGGGTCTGACAGCCTGGAAATACCGGGACCAGGGATATACCCGGCTGGTGATGCTCTCGCTGGTCCTCTTTTTTCTTGTCCAGCTCCTTCTGGTTCCCGACCTTCTGGCAACCCGGGCATTCTGGATCTTTTTGTTTCTGAGTTTTCTGGCCTTCCTGGTGTTTAACGGGCTCTACACGGCTCTGCCCACGATCTGGTATAACCCCCGGCAGATATGGGGACTCAAGGCTGGAACCATTCCCCTGGAGGACTTTTTTTATAACTTTTCCCTCCTGGGGTTGAGTCTGGTGATTCATCTCACCCTGCGGGGCGGTCTGCCATGGCTACAATGAAAAAAGCGGGAACGGCTCTGGTTATCGGCGCCGGGCTTGGAGGGCTTTCGGCAGCATTGGAGCTTGCCAGCCGGGGCTGGAGGGTGCAGGTCCTTGATCAGAGAAGCGGCCCCGGGGGGAAGGCCTTCACGGAGCGCCTGGGGGCGTACCGCTTCGACACAGGCCCCAGCCTGCTGACGCTCCTGCCCGTTTTCGATGAGCTCTTTGCCCGGACAGGGGTGGAACGGGAAGATTATTTCCGGGTGCAGCACCTGGAAGAGATCACCCGCTATTTTTGGCCCGACGGGAGCACCTTGCGATCCTACTCGTCGGCGGAGAAGCTGGCCGATTCTTTTTCCAGGGCCGGTATCGCCCGGCCGGAGGAGATCTTTGCCTACCTGAGGCACTCCCGGAAAATCTACGAAGCCAGTACTCCACTCTTCCTCTACGAGACCCTGAATCCCCGCTCTTTCTGGCGCCGCCCCCGTCTCTGGCCTCAGCTGTTCAAAATTCTCAAACTGGATACATCGAGAACGCTCCATGAGGTGCATCAGGCCTTTTTCAGGGATAGCCGGGCCCGGCAGTTTTTTGATCGCTACGCCACCTACAACGGATCGAATCCCTACGAGGCCCCGGGGACTCTGGCCCTGATTGCTCACGTGGAATACGGCCTGGGGGCCTGGGCTCCCGAGGGAGGAATCTACTCCATCCCCCTGGCCATGGAGAAACGAGCCCGGGAAATGGGTGTTGAATTTTATTATTCCTGTGCCGCAGAACATCTTTCGCCCCCCGTGAAAGAGCGGGACCTCTGGATCGCCGAGACCTCTCGCGGGTCCTTCGAGGCAGACGTTCTCTTTTCGAATATCGATCCTCACGGGTGCCACGATCTTTTGGGAACTCCCCGCGATGCCCGCCGATACAACGTTGAAGACTCCAGGCTCAGTTCCTCGGCACTGGTTTTTTACTGGGGTGTGCAAAACACCTATCCCCAAATGGGGCTGCACAATATCTTCTTCGGCGCTGATTATCCGGGCGAGTTCCGCAGCATCTTTCAAGCGGGAGAGGTGCCGGATGATCCCACCATTTATGTCAACATCACTGCGAAGTACGTGAAAAGCGATGCTCCCGAAGGGTCGGAAAACTGGTTTGTCCTGATGAACGCACCTCCCCGGGGCGATCAGGATTGGAATGATCTGGTCCCTTCTGTGAGAGAGAGGGTTATTGCTTCCCTGGAAAGGCGCCTCGATCGGGATATCGGCCGGTACATTCAGGAAGAGTCCTGGCTGACCCCACCCATGATCGAAGATTTGACCGGGAGTTATCGGGGGGCCCTCTATGGTCCCAGTTCAAACCACTGGAAATCTGCCTTTTTGCGACACCCCAACAAGAGCCCTCTCCATCGTCATCTGTATTTTTGCGGTGGATCGGCCCATCCCGGTGGAGGGATGCCCCTGGTGGTTCTCTCGGGGCGTTTAGCCGTGAAAGAGCTTGAGAGGAGTTGGTGAGCGTTCCCGGGAAGGAATGAATGCCCGAGACAAAACAAGAATGCAAGGAGGTTTCATGAAGAGAGATACGTTTCATGCCGCCGTGGCTGTTCTGGATTCCCGGTGGCGCAGGGTGGGGGCAGTTTTTTTTATCCTTTATAGTGTGGGGGCTCTGGGGCACCTCTTTGGTCCCACCCGGGAAATCATGCTGGCCATGACACCCTGGTTCCTCCTGACTCTCGGTGTAGTATCCCTTCTTCCTCTTGTAGCCGGGGGGCGTCGCTACGTCTGGTTCTGGGCTGTGGGAACGTTTCTACTGACCTATCTGCTGGAGGTCCTGGGAGTCCATACGGGGCTGGTCTTTGGAGGTTACCAGTATGGTCGGGGTATGGGGGTTCCTGTCTTTGGAGTCCCTCCCCTGATTGGTTTTAACTGGGTTCTGGTCTGTCTGGGGGCGATCAGGCTGGTTCAGGGCTGGACGCTGCCCTGGGGGGTGAAGGTTCTGATCGCCGCCGCGTTGGCCACCGCCTTTGATTACCTCATGGAGCCCGTGGCGATAGCTCTGGGCTACTGGTCCTGGGCAGGCGGCGAGATTCCCTTGCAAAACTATGTCGCCTGGTTCTTGATTGCCCTGGTGGCAGGATTCTTCTATTTTGTCGGCCCTGTCAGGATCAAAACCCGGCTTCCCCTGCTTCATTTGGGAGCCCAGGCGTTCTTTTTTCTGGTACTGCAGATCTTCGCTGGTGGCGGTTAACGGGGAAGGGATTCCTGGAGAAATTTTTTCGGCTTTCTCTGGTAGAGGTGCTGGTCCGCCTTCAGAATAATCTCATCAATGGAGCCGTCAAGATGCGTGGCGTAGCCGAAGGAGATGGATAGTTCTTCATGTTTATATGTCTCTTCCAGCTCCCGGAAATCGTGACGAATACGAGATTCCAGTGCTCTTGCCTGGGAAAGGGTGGTGTGGTGCAATAGCAGGATAAACTCATCTCCTCCGTAGCGGATAGCTAAATCTTCTTCTCGGCAGGACAATTTCAAAATGCGGGAAAAAGCAAGCAAAACCTCATCGCCCACAGGGTGGCCGTGGATATCATTAATTCTCTTGAAGTTGTTCAGGTCCATCAATACAAGGCAAAAGGTATGGAGGTGCTGATGAGAAATTGCATCGTAAAAAAATCGCCGGTTATATAATCCCGTGTGCGGGTCGGTGGTGGCTGCGTCGTACATGCGCTGATTCTCGTGCCTGAAAGAGCGATTAATCATGTAGAGGGAAATAATCATTATCGTGGAGGCCACGAAGAAATGGATGGATAAATCGAGAGCCCGCTCTTTTGGAGGCGAATAGAGAGAAAACTGCCCGGGATGAAGAACCTCATAGTGAAAGAGCAGGATCGTGATCATCAGCGATGACACGGCAAAGACATATTCCCAGGATTTAAGGGTCAGGCAGGCCATGATAACAATGAAAGCAAGGGCATAGTAGGGCATTGCGCTGTACGATCCCGGTGAGGTCAGCCATGCCAGAGGAAGGTACACCCAGGCAAGGCCTGCCATGTAGATTCGCGTGATAGCGGTGCGGGAATGAGAAGACCGTTCCCTAGTATAGATGAAAAACAGAAGTCCATGAAGGCCTGCGGCGAGCAAGGGGAGCCATATGTTAACGGCGGGTCTTCCGTTGATGGTGTTGGCCAAGGTGGCAAAGGAAAAGGCCAGGCCGGCAAAGACGAGGACAATCTTGAAAATTTGAGCCTTCACACCTTCAAAGGACTTTTTCTGCAGGTGATACCACTCCACACATCCCGCCTTTCACACAAAGACGAAATAATAGGAATGATTCCTTCTTTCGGCAAGACGTAACGGCATTTCTTGGCCCGTTCCGGGATGAGGTCGGCAGATCGAACCAGATTCATCTGAATATGTATATACCAAAACAGGAAAAACCTTGAAATGACAAGGTTAATACATTGACAGGATTTCCGGATATGCTATCATTAAAGACAGAACATTTCCAAAGGAGGGCTGTTTTGTACGCAAAGCGCCAAGAAACACGATTGTTAGCTGTTGCAGGAGTTGTGGCATTTCTGTTGATCCCGACTGTCCTTTTTGCGGGCGGGTCCTCAGAAAAAGGGACCGACCAGATCACAATCAGAATCGGAGAACACCCGGGACCCCACGTGGCACCCATGGAGGACTATTTCATTCCCCTCTACGAAGAGAAAACGGGTATTCGTATAGAGATGGAGGTCCTGCCTCCCGATCAGGTGTGGCAGCGATTTCAGATGGATGCCCCCGACGGGGAGTGGGATATTGGATACCACAGCCCCGGATGGTTCGGTTATTTTTACGAGCACGTGGCCGATCTGGCTCCCCACATGGCTCGCCACGGCTTTGATCCCTACAAACATTACCCTGAGGCGGTTATCCAGTCTCATATGGTAAACGAAATGCTGCGTCCCGGTGAGATCATCGCCTTGGCGCGAAACCCCCAGTCACCCATCATGGCCTACCGGACCGACTGGTTTGAGCACCCCCAGGAACGGGAAGCCTTCCGCCAGAAATACGGCCGCGATCTGGAGCCGCCCGCCACCTGGGAGGAGCTCTATCAGGTAGCTTCCTTTTTTACCAGGCCCGCCGGGGAAACCGTGGCAGGGACAACCCTTCGGAACGATCTCTACGGCTACTCCGCCTCGATCAGCGAGCCGGGAGGAATGGCGAGAGCCTTTCTGGCAATCGTGAAATCCCTGGGCCTCGACGGGTTCGACGATCAGTTTCGAACCGATCTGGACGACCCTATCTTGCTGGAGGGGGTAGAGTACTGGACTCGGCTTGTGGGAGAGACCTTTCCCGAAGATGCCCTGGCGTGGAATTTCCTGGAACACCTTGATTTTTTTGCCAGCGGACGTCTTGCCATGGCAGAACTCTGGCCCGAGGGAGTGATGACCGCCGAGAGCGGTGCTTCCGAGGGGAATGTGGGGTACGCGGTATTGCCCCAGTGGCCGGGAAACCGGAAAAATCTTTCCGTGGGGCGGTCTTTTCTGGGCGGCGGCGGTGTTCTTGTCTTTGATACACCGAACCAGGACCACGCCTATGATTTCCTGCACTGGCTCCTGGTAGAGAACGCCGTGGAGTTCACCAGAATGACCGCCATGTTCGCTCTGAACGAGCAGTTCGAGAATCCGGAGATCCTGGAATCCCGGCCTTTCTATGCCGAGTTTCTGCCGGTCTTTCAGGAACAGATGAAGCATGCCTTTCCCCGGCAGCCGATTGCAGAGTGGGGAGAGGTTATGTACACCCCGGTGGGCCAGTTTGCGGCGGATGTTTTCTTTGGTGTTGAGTCACCCCAGGCGGCTCAGCAACGGTTGATTCAGAATATGAACAACGTCTTCCGGCGTGAAGGATATCTGAAGTAAGGAACGACCAGGAATGAGATGGTTCAGCCGACCCCGCGTCGGCTGAAAGTGTCGAGTATTCACGGGGCTTTCCCGGAGAAATATTTCCTCCAGGAAGGCCCCTGCAGGAGCCGTGAATGGCAACACAACGATATTTCCGCCCCTGGTATTTCATTTTCCCCGGGGCGGCGCTGGGTCTGATCACGCTGGGGTATCCCATCTTTCAGGCGATTTATCACAGTTTTCACGCCGTAACCATGAGACGGCTTGGCGACGGGGTCTTTGTCGGGCTGGATAATTTTGCCCAACTTTTTGGCGATCACCTCTTTATGCGATCCATTGTAGCAACCGTCCATTTTACCCTGGGGAGCACCCTTCTTGCTGTAGGGTTCGGGTTGTTTATAGCGAGCGTAATGAGCAGCCGGGGTATCCGGGGAACAGCCTTGGCCAGATTTTTCATGGCTTTTTTTCTGATTCCCTTTGTAACAACCCAGGTCGTAACAGGAATACTGGGAAGGCTCTACGTATGGCAGACGAGTTATGGCCTGGTCAACTTTCTTCTTGAGACAGTCGGTCTGGAACGGGTGAGGTGGCTCACCAGTATGGACCACGCCATGACCGCCACGGTGATCACCAACGGCTGGCGCATGGCTCCTTTGGCGCTCCTGATTTTCTATGCAGCCCTGGCAACGATCCCTGATGAGATCGTCGAGTCGGCCGAAGTAGACGGGGCATCCTTCCTCACGCTCTGGTTCCGCATCAAGTATCCCATGATCCGGTTTCACCTGGGCTTTGTCTCGCTGATCATTCTCACCTCGGCTTTCAGGGAGTTTGATGTAATCTACGGGCTCACTGGAGGCGGCCCTGGTCGCTCCACCGAGGTGTTGAGCATTCTGGTGTACCGACTGGGCGTTACCCAGGGGAACATGGGCATGGCCAACGCTGTGTCGGTGACCATGCTGGTAATTGTCTCGGTTATTACTATTGCAGCAGTAAAGATCGGAAAACTTGGAGCAATGAGCGAGTAAACTATGGGTGAAGTACAAACGAAAATAAAGAATTACCGCTTGCGTCGACGACTTTCCTACGGGGGACGGCTGGTTATTCTTCTTGGCTGGCTTGCTGTCTGCGTGGTCCCGATCCTGATTCTCGTGATGGCCTCGTTGAAACCGACAAATCTTTTTCAGACGGTTCCCGAGATCCTTTCGTTCCAGGGAATGACACTGGAGAATTACAGCCGAGCCCTGCGGGGAGGAAACTTTTTCCTCTATCTGCGCAATAGTATGATAATTTCCCTGAGTGCCCTGGTGGTGGTCCTGGTTGTTTGTACACCCATGGCGTACGGAATTACCCGGCTCCCCTCAATTCGGCAAAAAAATATTGTGGTTTTTTCCGTTCTGAGCACGCGGTTTCTTCCCTACGTTGTTTTGGCTATGCCCATGTTCATGCTTTTCCGGCAGATGGGTATATCGGGAACGCTTACGGGTGTTATCCTGGCCCATCTGGCAATGCAGATGCCCATGATCGTGTGGCTCATGCTGGGGTTCTTTTCGGGAATACCCCTGGAGGTGGAAGAAGCGGCAGTAATCGATGGCTGTACACCCTTTCAGACGTTCTGGCGGGTCTCTCTCCCCATGGTTCTTCCGGGGCTGAACGCATCGGCCATTCTGGCACTCATCATCTCGTATAACGAGTTCCTTTTTGCGTTCTTTCTGGCGGGCCGCAATACCCAGCCCCTGACGGTGGGTATCACTCGATTTGTCGGCGGGGTTGATGTGGGCGCCCAGTATGGCGTCGTTGCCGCCTATGGAAGCCTTATCATTATTCCCATTATTCTCTTTGCTCTTGTGGCAAACCGGTATATTGTGAGCGGCCTCACCCAGGGTGCTGTGAAAGGGTAACGAGAAAACATGACAGATAGTATTCTCATCGGTATCGACATCGGTACCTCCAGTGTGAAGGTCTGTGTTCTCCAGGAGGACCGCGGAGTCCTGGGAGAAGGACAGGCCTCCTACGTTACGGTTTCTCCCCGACCGGGATGGGCCGAACAGGATCCCGAGGCATGGTGGAAGGGGACGTTGGAGGCGCTCGGAGAAGCTCTTCACAAGGCCCGCGATGGTGCCGGACGCTCTGGCCGGGCCCTCGAGATTAAAGGGATCGGTGTTACCGGACAGATGCATTCCTTTGTTCTCCTCGACAAAAACCACCAGGTCCTTCGGCCCGCCGTGACCTGGATGGATTCACGGGCAAAAGCACTGGTGCCGGAGGTCCTCGGGACGCTTGAGCGCCACGGGATGGAGCAGCGTGTCATGAACGCTCCTGCTCCGGGACTTACGGCGCTCCCTCTCTTGTGGCTCGCGAGAACCGAGCCAGAGGTCTTTTCCCGGGCGTCGGTTCTGCTGACAGCCAAAGACTACATTCGCTTCCGCCTGACTGGTCACCTGGCGTCGGATCCTACCGATGCTTCGGCGACATTGCTCTTTGATGTTCCTGGCCGGGTGTGGCTTGAAAATTTGCAGGAGCTCTTTGGATTTTCCGGTGATATTCTGCCTCCTCTGCAGGATAGCTGGGTTCAGGGAGGGGCCTTGCGGGAGGAGCTCTTTTCCGCTTTCGGAGTGAATCGGCCTGTTCCCGTTGCGCAGGGGTGTGGGGATCAGCAAGCCGCAGCGTTGGCTACGGGGATGATCAGCCCTGGAGTTATCCAGATGATGCTGGGGACAGGAGGGCAGATCTCATCTCCCCTGGCAAGATGCCCCCGGACCATTCCTGAGGGGCTCAACCTTTTTTGTCACCACCGGGACTGGCTTGTTCAGGGAAGCGTGCAGAACGCCGGTTCTGCCCTGGCCTGGGTGCAAGGGGTGTTGGGAGCTTCCTGGCTGGAGCTTGAAGAGGCTGCAAGAACCGTGCAGGCTGGCCGCGGGGGGCACGATGTCGCATCGCTCCCCTTCTTTGTTCCGTATTTGACAGGAGAGCGTTCTCCCGTGATGGCTCCCGAGGCAACGGGGAGCTGGCGTTTCCTTCGTCAGAGCACCTCTCGGGAGGATCTGCTGTATGCGGCCCTGGAGGGGGTTGTCTTCAGCCTCACCGGGGCGCTTGCCAAGGTTCGAGAGATTGTTTTCGAACCATCCGGGGACTTTTCCGGTGAGGGTCGGGTGCGCTTGGGGGGAGGAGGAACCCGTTCCGAAGCCTATGTGCAGCTTCTTTGCGATTCCCTGGGAGAGCCCCTGACGGTCTTGTCCGAGATGAACTCCACCGCCCGTGGTGCCGCGCTTCTGGGAGGGGTCGCCGCAGGGTGTTATTCATCCCTTGAGGAGGGGGTTCGGGTGCTTGCCATCAAACCTGAACGAGTTGTGTATCCCCGATTGTCCAGGACCGACTGGCTGCGGGAGCGTCGTGAGGCCGGAAAGAGGATAGCCCCGGAGTGGCACCCCGGAAGCTGACCGGTTTCGGGGAATATCCCCGGAAAGCCCCGCCCCGGGGCGGGGATAGGTTACGCTGAAGGTATGATGGAAGAGTCCCGTATCAGGAACTCCGGTTCTGCGCATATTTTGGTTGGTGCCCGACGAGGATTCTGGAGCCGCAGAAGCATCGTCTCCACGGCGAGTTCGCCCAGAGACGCGCAGGGCTGGCGCAGGGTTGTCAGGGGAATGCGTGCATATTCAGAGTATTTGACGTTGTCAAAACCGATAATTCGCAGGTCCCGGGGGATTTCCAGTTTCATTCGGTATGCCGTATGCATCAGGGCAATCGCTGTGGCGTCGTTGGCACAGATCATGTTCCGGGCACCGCTTTCTATCAGGGTCTGTGTAAAGGAGTCCTCCTGGGGCTCTCCGATGTGGACCCACCGGTCTGGCATGGATATCCCCCGCTCGGCCAGGGCAAGGCGTACCCCCTGGAGGCGTTCGTCCACGGTATAGGCTGACTTCTCGCGGTAGAGAAAGTCGATCCGCCGGGCTCCCTGGTCAAGATAGTGCAACGCTGCCATGTAGCCTGCCCGGGTATTGTCGATCCCTACCAGATCGAAAGGACTTCTCCGGGGAAAGGGGAGGTAGTCGCTGTCGAGCATCACCACGGGGATACGGGATTGTTCCAGGTGCTGGACGATGCGGGCGTTGGTCTCCTCCCGGGAGGGGACCAGTTCCAGGGGGACAAAAAAGAGACCGTCCACTCCCTGGTCAATGTAGCGCAGACAGACCTCCTCGAAATCCGAAGCGATCGTCTCGGTCCCGTGGGCTGAGGAGTCTCCCCAGAGCAGATGAAAGTCATGGAGTCGTGAAAGCTGGGCGATTCGTCCGCAGATTGGCTCAAAGATCTCTGTCACGCCCAATTTGGGGATCAGGAGTCCAAAATATCTGGCCTTGCTGTTCTTCTCCGTGTCCATTCGCGAGAGGAGACTTACAAAACTCCCTGAACCGGCGCGGCGGCTGATAAACCCCTCCTGCTGAAGCCTTGTCAGAGCTTTGGCCACAGTTGGCCGCGATACCTGGTACCGCTCCACCAGTTCCCGCTCCGTCGGAAGCTGCGCGCCCGGAGGGAAGACGCCCCGGGTGATCTCTTCCAGGAGATTGTCATAGATTTGCTGATGTTTTGGCTTATTTTGTGTATACATAATGATCTATTTGAGTATACCACAGATGGTCTGTTTTCGCACCACCGCCATGTCTGCACTTCCCGGGGTGTTGCCTCAGGGTGGACGAGGTTCCTGCGGGCCAGTAGGATAGCGCCCTATGAAGATACTGTATGTGGCGGAGATTGTGGGGAAACCCGGGCTGCATTGCCTGAAGACCACCCTGCCGGCGATGAAGCGAGATCGGAATATAGATTTGGTGATCGCCAACGGCGATAGCGTTACCGGTGGGTTTGGTCTCGGAAAGAACCACTCCATCACGATGAAGAAGATGGGTGTCGATGTGATAACCGGAGGAGACCAGCTTTTTTTCAAGAAGGACATGACCGAACACATCGGCCAGGCCCCCTGGATACTGCGGCCGGCAAATCTCTGTCCTGATACCCCCGGGCGGGGCTGGCGGCACTATACGATCAGCCCCGGCGAGACTGAGCTGCCCGAGGAAGAGGAATCAGAGGAGGGAGGTCTTTTGGAGCGCGTGGCTGTTATCAGTCTCCTGGGGCAATCGGGGTTCGATCGAATCCACGGGAGCAATCCCTATACCATGCTCTCTTCCCTGGTTGAGCGATTGCGCAAGAGAGCCTGCGCAATCATTCTTGATTTCCATGCCACCACCACGGCGGAGAAATACACCATGTTCCATCACGCCGATGGCATGGTCACCGCTGTGATTGGCAGCGGCCAGCGGGTTCAGACGGCCGATGCCCAGGTAATGCCTTCGGGTACTGCCGTTATATGCGATGCGGGTCGTACGGGGAGCCGGAGCAGCGTCGGCGGCTTTGCTCCGGGGCCGGAGATCAAAAAATACCTCTCCCGGTTGTCGGCAAAGTCCGAGGAGTCCTGGGAGGATCTTCAGCTCCAGGGGGTGCTACTGGAAGTGGACTCCGCCACGGGATACCTCCTGAGTTTTGAGGCGCTTCAGATTCCGTGCCAGTCTCCGGCGTGAAACACCATTGGGGACGGGTAATGCGTTGGAACCCGGATGATCGGGAGGCGCTGGTCCTGCCCCGAAAGGAAGGGTGTCGTGCCTGCGGGGGGAGCCGGTGCAGCGCCAGGCACCGGCTTCTGCGGGTGGCTGTGCCCGAAGATATGCCTGATCCCCGTCCCGGAGAAATGGTCTGGTTCCTCGCACCCCGGAGTGCCTTCGTGCGCGGGCTCCTCCGGTTTCCGGGAGCTCCCCTGGCAGCAGGAATCCTTTGGGGGAGATTTCTCCCCGGGGGGCCCTGGTGCGCTTTTCTGGCCGGTCTCGCTGTCCTGGGGCTGGCTGTAGCTCGCGGTTCCCGACGGGAGGACCTACCGGTGCTTACCGGGGGTGGAGGTCTCTCCCTTCAGGAGGATTCGTTCAAACCCGAAGAGTTCCGCCAGGATTCGTGATATCTCGTCCTTGATCCGCTGCATATCAGTGGGTGCTCCTGTTAGTTCCTGAAGCGATGTCTGCCCCCTGTCGGAGATTCCGCAGGGAATGATCCAGGAAAAATGGGAGAGATCGGTGTTCACGTTGAAGGCAAAGCCGTGGAAGGTAACCCGTTGCTGGACAGCCACACCCAGGGCCGTGATCTTTTTGTTGTCCACCCATACGCCACGATGCTCGGGGTCACGCCCGGCCTTGATCAGGTAGTGCTCCTCCAGGAGCAGGATAAAGGCCTCTTCCAGAAGATGAACGTAGCGCTTGAGGCTACGCAGGTGCTGGCGAAGATCCACGATGAGGTATCCCACCAACTGCCCGGGGCCGTGGTAGGTGGTCTCGCCACCCCGCTCGATACGTTCAATTGTGGCACCTGCTGCGTCGAGAACCTCCGGGGGTGCCAGAATGTCACTCTCGGCAGCGCTTCTCCCCAGGGTAATCACGGGAGGGTGCTCAAGAAGGAGTAACGTATCGGGGATCTCCCCCTGCTGGCGTTGGCGCACCAGTTCGTATTGAAGCGCCAGGGCCTCTTTGTAAGAAACCAGACCAAGATCCCGCACTTCCAGGGGTGCTCCCTGTCCAAGAGAACCCCGCACCGTTAGCGCAAGCTCCTGGCCATGGCGTTGATCGTCTCGGCCATATTGTCCAGAGAGACCTGTCGGTGGATATAGCCGTTTTCCCAGGCCACGCGGGGCATACCGTAGACAATGCTGGACTGCTCGTCCTGGCCGATCGTCATTCCTCCGGCTTCGTAGATTTCACCTATCTCCCAGGCTCCATCCCGGCCCATGCCGGTCATCAGAATCGCCATGGCCTGATTGCCGTAGGCCCGCGCCACCGACTTGAAGAGGAGCCCTGCCGAGGGACGGTGACCGTTGCAGGGGTCGCCCTGGTGCAGGGATATTGTGGCGGCCAGGGGGCGGCGATTCACCTCCATATGGTAGTTGCCCGGGGCGATCAGGACCCGGCCCGGTTTTATCACGTCGCCATCGGAGGCCTCCAGAACCTCCAGGGGGCAGATCCGGTTCAAGCTTGCGGCAAACTCGGTGGTGAACCCCGGTGGCATGTGCTGCACCACCAAGATTGGGACTCCGATATCTTCCTCCAGATCGGCAAAGACCCGACGCAGGGCGTTGGGCCCTCCCGTGGAAATTCCCAGGACGATCACTTCCAGCGTGCCCGGCCGTGCCTGGGGGGATTTTTTTGCGGGTTTTTGGGCCGACCAGGGTTTCTCCGTCGGGGATACCGGAGCGGCTCCAGGCCCGGCCGTTTCCTGGGGTGGTACTTCCTCGTGGCGGGGTACCCTGGTGGCATAGTCCTGGGGCGGCTCGGGAGGCGTCTCGCCACGGCTGCGGAGATATTCTCCCCCATAGGCTCGAATCATGGTGATAAGCTGATCGCCCACCACGTGGAGGTCGTGGGAGACCGCCCCTGAGGGTTTGGGGATAAAGTCGCTGGCTCCCAGGGAGAGAGCCTCCATGGTGATGCGGGCTCCCTTCTGGGCAATGGAGGAGAGAATAATGACGGGAATGTCGATTCCCTGGTCGCGCCGGGCCTGGAGAAACTCGATCCCGTTCATCTTGGGCATCTCCAGATCCAGGACAATTACATCCGGTTTCAGACGGGGGATCTTTTGCAGAGCGAACTCGCCGTTCATGGCTGTTGCGGCCACGGCCAGTTCCGGGGCGCTCTCAATGATTCTGCTCACGAGGTTTCTCATCAGGGCAGAATCGTCGACGACCAGAACACTGATCTTTTTTTCTTTGTTCACCTAATCTCTCCTGGAAGTAGTACCCGGGGTGCTATTACACATCTTTTGCATAGATACAAGCCCAATCCGTCTTGAGAAATGAAAACTGTGTCTTCATTCCAAAAAGGGACTCGCTGTGGCCTATGAAAAGAAAAGAGTGATTCGCCATGGCGTTCCAGAACCGATCTACCACAACCTTCTGGGCAGGTTCGTCAAAATAGATAAGAACATTTCGGCAGAACACCACATCAAGATTCCGTTTGCCGCTGTCGTGCTTCAGATTGTGGTAATCGAAGGTGACCAGCTTTTTGATGGAATCCTTTACCTGATAGCCGCCGTCCTTCTTGTCGAAGTACTTGGCCAGGGGTTTTTCGGGGATCCCCGTAACGCGACTGTCGGGATAAAAGCCCTGCTGGCCCGTGAGGACCGACTTGAGACTGAGGTCAGAGGCGAGAATCTCGATATCGAACCCTGGAGGAAGCAGATCAAGAAGCTGCATGGCAATGGTGTAGGGCTCCTCTCCGGTGGAGCACCCTGCGCTCCAGACCCGGAACTTTCGGTCGCCTTTCTCGCGTTTGTACTTTACCAGATCGGGTAGAACGTAGTTCTCGAAGGTTTGCCAATGAGCGGCGTTGCGGAAGAACCGGGTGAGGTTCGTTGTCACCGCGTCGAGCAATACCTTCAGCTCCTCCTGGTCAGACCGAACATGGGAGAAATATTGCCCCACGGTTTCGATTTTCTCCGCCTTGAGCCGCTCCTTGAGGCGGCTCTCCAGAATGGTGCGGTTTGATTCCGAGAAATGGATACCGCTTTCGTTATATATTAAATCCCGAAAGCGCGTGAAATCGGCATCGCTTAAAAATTCAGACATAATTTCCTCACCGCCTCATGTGCTAGTCAAGAATAATTCTTGCACATAACGCCTGTCAAATCCAGCGATTTCTGCGCATACTTTTTTTTGCCCTCCAAAATCGATCTCCAGTTGATAGGGAACAGTGCAGAAAGATCGGAGATTGGGAAAAGGAATCGCTCCCGGGGTTGCTATTCCACCCCCACGAGGTAATAATGTGAACCCCGATGAACAAGTATATTTTCGTAACCGGTGGTGTCTGTTCGAGTCTGGGGAAGGGCGTCGCCGCAGCGTCCCTTGGAAGCCTTCTGGAAAGTCGCGGTCTCACAATCCGGATGATCAAAGTTGATCCGTACATCAATGTTGATGCCGGGACCATGAGTCCCTATCAGCACGGCGAGGTCTATGTCACCGACGACGGGGCCGAGACCGATCTGGATCTCGGCAACTATGCACGCTTTACCAAGTCCACCCTCTCCCGGGCAAACTCTATTACCACGGGACAGATTTACCAGGAAGTAATCCAGCGCGAACGGGAGGGCCGTTATCTGGGACGAACCGTCCAGGTAATTCCTCATATCACTGACAGGATCAAGCAGCGCATCCGCCAGGTAGGCGACGAGCCCGGAGTGGATCTGACCATCGTCGAGGTAGGGGGGACTGTGGGGGATATCGAATCCTTTCCCTTCCTGGAGGCGGTACGGCAGATGATGCACGAGCTGGGCAAGAAAAACGTCCTCTCGGTTCACCTGACGCTGATCCCGGTGGTTGCCAACGGTGAACTCAAGACGAAACCAACCCAGCATTCCGTGAAGGAACTGCGGGAAATCGGTATTCAGCCCGATGTTCTTCTCTGCCGGGCTCCTCTGGAGCTGCCCGATGATGAGCGTCGAAAGATCGCGCTCTTTACCAATGTTGATCACGACAGTGTTATCTCCGCCTACGATGTAAAACGGTCGCTTTACGAGATTCCCCTCATGTATCATCAGCAGGGGCTTGACCGGATCTGTCTGGAACGGTTGGGCATGGAGGTTCCTTCCGAGGATCTCTCGGAATGGGAACATGTGGTCTCCGTGGTGACTGGTGCGGATCGGCTGGTGCGGATTGCCGTGGTGGGAAAATATATCGAGCTGAGCGATACCTACAAGTCCGTGGACGAGGCGATCATTCACGGAGCAGTAGCTCAGGACCTGCGGGTGGAGCTGGTGAAGGTCGATTCAGAACGGCTTGATCGTTCTCCCCGTGGGCTCAAAGAAGCCTTTGCAGATGTCGACGGTATCCTCGTTCCCGGTGGATTTGGCGGGCGCGGCGTTGAAGGCATGGTGGCTGTTGCGCGCTATGCCCGGGAGCAAAAGATTCCCTACTTCGGGATCTGCCTGGGTATGCAGATCATGGTGATCGAGTACGCCCGGTCCGTTCTGGGGTATGAGAGTGCCGACAGTACCGAGTTTGTTCCTGACTGCGAACATCCCGTTGTGAGCCTTCTGGAAGAGCAGGTGGACGTGAAGAACTACGGCGGGACCATGCGCCTCGGGTTAAGCGTGTCCCGTCTTTTGCCCGATACCCTGATCCGCAGCGTATACGAAAAGGATATTATTCACGAACGGCATCGCCACCGCTACGAGGTCTCCAACCTGTATCGGCAGCGCCTGGACGAGGCGGGCCTTGTCACGGGAGCAGTCACGGAAGATTTCTCGCTGGTGGAATCGGTGGAGTGGCGGGGCCATCCCTGGGGACTGGGTGTTCAGTTTCACCCGGAGTTTATCTCCAAACCCGTTGAGGCTCACCCCCTGTTTCGCAGCTTTCTCGGGGCTGTCGGGGCGTATCAGAAAGAGCGTCTGTCCGGTCCGGTCCGGTCCGAGGCCCCGGTTCAATCGGAAACATCTGAAACGTCCGATCAATCCTAGGAGCGATGGATGATTGTGCCGACGATGTTTTCGGCATTACCGTCGGCATTCCTGGTGACGGCCTTTCTGCTTGCGGGAAGCGGGTGTTCGCCCGATAACGCTGCAGCAGGAACTTCGGCAGGTGAAGCGCGGGAGATCCCCCAGGTAGAGGTTCTGAAGGCCCGCATGGTGGTGGAGCGGGATTACCGGGTTGAACTGACGGTGGATCGGATTGCCACCTACCGGGACAAGCGTATCCAGACCTTTGAGGGGCTTTCTTTCCGGGAGTACGGTCCTGACGGGGTCTTGCGCCTGGAGGGGGATGCCGACCGGGGCGTGTTTTTTCTGGATTCCGAGAACATCGAACTCACCGGAACGGTCCGGTTTCATTCACTTCTGGAGGGTGCCGAGCTGGAGAGCGAGAGCCTTTCCTGGGATCAGGCGGAGCGTCTTCTGGCAGGGCCTCCCGACGGAAAGGTCCTGCTGCTCCGCGATGACGGTTCGGCTGTGGAGGGGACAGGGTTTCGCTTGAAGGGGCGTGAGAACAGGATACTCTTCTCCCGGGATGTCTCGGGGCGCTTTTCAGCGGAGGAGACCTCTCAGTGAGAACTTTTTGGTGGGGCCGAGCCTGGGAGTTACTGAAGGGGCGGCCCCTCGGGGTCTTCGCGGGGTTTCTTCTCCTTGTTCTTCCTCCCTGCCTCGCCGGGGCCGATTCATTCCGGTTTTCCGGAGATGAGACCGAAATTATTCTTGCCGAAGGGCGGGAACGAACGGTTTTGCGCGGAAATGCCCGCGTGGAGAGCGCCGCGGTTATCCTTCTGGCTGACGAAATCGAGTTGTACGGCCCCGACTTTCGCTATGCCGAGACGCGAAAGAACGTTCGTGTCCTTGATGGGGAACGGGGTTTCTCCATCACCGCCGATACGGTCTGGTTCGATCGGGAGACGGAAAACTTCAGAGCCTCCGGGCAGGTTGTTGTGGACGACGAGATCAACGATCTGATTGTGAAAGGAGGATTTCTCGAGACCCGCCGTGGGGGTGATCTTCTTATTCTCCAGATGTCGGTGCGGGTGCTTCGGGAAGATCTCACCGCCCGGTCCCAGTTTCTTCGTTATCGTCGGCAGGAAGAAGTTCTGGAGCTCTCGGGTTTTCCCCGGGTCTTCTGGAAGGGCGATGAATACCGGGCAACGCGGATTATCATGAATCTTGCCACCGATGAGATTGAGCTCCAGGGACAGGTGGAAGGGTCGGTCTTCCTGGAAGAGACGGCTCCCCGGGAGGAGGTGGAATGAGTGGGACCACCCTGAGCGTCTCGGGGTTGCGAAAGCGCTTCGGCCGCAAGGAAGTTGTCCGGGGGGTTGATTTCTCCATGGAGACGGGGCAGGTGGTGAGTCTTCTGGGACCCAACGGGGCGGGAAAGACCACTCTTTTCTATATGGTAGTAGGGTTTATCTCTGCCACGGCCGGCCAGGTCTACCTGGGAAGCCGGGAGATCACCCGCCTTCCCATGTTTCGTCGGGCTCTGGCGGGAATATCCTATCTGCCTCAGGAGCCGTCGATCTTCCGAAAACTTACGGTTGAGCAGAATCTCCTGGCTGTCCTGGAACTCCGACGGGATCTTTCCCGGAAGGAACGGCTGTTTCGTGCAGATCAGCTTCTGGATGAGCTGGGCGTCATCGGGCTTCGGCGGCAGAAGGCTTACACCCTTTCCGGTGGTGAGCGGCGGCGCACCGAAATTGCCCGGGCTCTGGCGATCGAGCCGAAATTCCTGCTTCTGGACGAGCCCTTCGCCGGAATAGATCCCAGAGCGCGCTATGAAATCAAAAGCATCTGTTTGCACCTGGCCCGTCAGGGGATCGGTATCCTCATTACCGATCACAATGAGCGGGACACCCTGGAGATTTCCGGCTATTCCTACCTGATAAATTGCGGAGAAATTGTAGTAGCCGGAACAAGGGAAGAGATCGAGGCCGATGAGACGGCGCGGCGGATTTATCTGGGAGACGATTACCAGCGGTAAAACCACCGGAAGAGCCTTGGCTGGTGATACCCGGCTGGTGATAATGTGACGGGTGCATCCCGAAAAAATTGACAAAGGAGACAGCCTCTCGCATTATGAGTAGTATGCAGTTCCAGAAACCTGCGTTATCACAGCGGCAGGAAATGCGGCTCACCCCGCAGCTCCTGCAAAGTATCCAGCTCATGACACTCCCCCTGCAGGAGCTGCAGCTCCGCGTTCAGGAGGAGCTGGAGACAAATCCTGCCCTGGAACTGGTCTCGGAGGCTCCTTCACTTTCGCTGAACGAACGGGACGATTCCGGCGATGACTACGATTATTTCGAAAACTCCTCAGATCCCGGGTATTCCCCAGGGGCCTCGTTTCAGGGGGATGAGGAGGGAAAACGAAATTTCCTGGAGGGCGCCCTCTCCCGGCCCGAATCGCTTCATGAGCATCTTCTGTGGCAACTGCGGCTTCAACCCATTTCCGAGAGAGAGTTCCGGGTGGGGGAGTTGCTGATTCTCAACCTCGATGACAATGGCTTCCACCAGGAGCCGCCGGACCTGCTCGTCTCCGACGATGACCGGCCTCTGCTCAAGCCCCTCATGGATACCATCAGGACTTTTGAACCTGTGGGGTGCTGTACTGCCGATTTTCGGGAATCACTCCTGGTTCAGGCGGGTCTCATGGTAGATCCCCCGCCAAAACTCCAGGAGATCGTTGGGAATCATCTGGAAAAACTCGAGCGAGGCCATCATCATGAGGTCGCCCAAGCTTTGGCTATCTCTCTGGAAGAGGTTCAAGAAGCTCTGGAGGCGCTTCGATCGCTCACGCCCTATCCGGGGCGCATGTTCTCCTCTGACGCCGCTGGTTACGTGATTCCCGACCTGCTGTTGAAACGGGAGGAGGGGCAGTTCCTCCTGGTGCTGAATGACGAGCAAATCCCGGTTCTTGGTGTAAACCCGTTCTTTTCCCGGGTGGCAACGGGGGACAACCGGGAGGCCCGAAAGTTCGCTGGCCGCGGTGTTCGTGAGGCTCAGTGGTTTATTCAGGGTATCCAGCAGCGCAACGAGACGCTGCTCCGGGTAGCCCGGGCGATCCTGGAGTTTCAGCGGGACTTCTTCCTGAAGGGCAAAAAGCATCTGGTTCCTCTCACGCTCAAGGATATCGCCTTCGAGCTGAACGTGAGCGAATCCACAGTTTCCCGGATCACGAACGGAAAGTATATTCAGACTGAATGGGGAATTTTCGAGTTGAAGCATTTCTTCTCGAATCGTGTAGCCGGTGCGGGGCCTGGCGGCGCGCAATACAGCAAGGAGGGCGTAAAGGAGATCATTCGGGAGATTCTGGAAGAGCAGGATTCGCAGGGCAAGCGGTTTTCGGACCAGAAGCTTGCGGATCTCCTGGCTCAGCGGGGGATCAAGATTGCCCGCAGGACCGTTGCAAAATATCGCAGCGAACTGAAAATCAGCTCGTCCTACGAGCGATGACAAACGAACCGGAGGTTTATTGATGAACATTACGATTAAATCGGTACATTTCGATGCAAGTGAATCTACACGAGAGTTTCTGGAAGAGCGACTACAGAAAATCGATTTTGCCACCGACAAGATCGTGGATCTGGACTTTACCCTCACCAGGGAAAAAGATCACCAGTTCGAGATAGAAGCAAAGATTCATTTCCGGTGGGGGCTGCGGGCCGTCGTGAAAACGAAAACCTACGATCTCAACCAGGGCATACACGAGCTGGTGGACAAGGTTGATATGAAAGTCCGGAAGGAAGTAGAAAAGGTTCAGGAGCATAAGGCCTGATCCCATTGCTATGGAACAGTTTACCGTTTTGGATCTGCTTGATCTCGATCTGAAGGAAAATAACGATCTCGGGCTGGTGTGCATCGGTGGGCGTAGCGGTTTGTTGCGCCGCATCGAGACACCAGAGCTGAATCGGCCTGGTCTTGCCCTGAGCGGGTTTTTCGATCTCTTTGGAGCCCAGCGGATACAGATTTTTGGTCGTGGAGAACAGGCCTATCTGGAGCGCCTGGAGCAGCAGGAAACTCTTGAATCGGTGGAGCGGCTTTTCCAGAGCAGCATTCCCTGTTGTCTCTTTACGCATGGTCTTGAGCCTACTCCCTCTTTTGCCAGGCTGGCCGAGATCAGTGGATGCCCCCTTCTCCAGACGAACCTTGATACCAGTGAGTTCACCATGCGGCTGATTCGGGCTCTGGGGAATGTCTTTGCTGCCCGAAAGACGATTCACGCCACCCTGGTGGAAGTCTTCGGAATAGGAATGCTGCTTCTGGGAGAGAGCGGAGTTGGCAAGAGTGAGGCCGCTCTGGAGCTGATCGAGCGGGGGCACCGGCTTGTGGCGGACGATGCCGTGGAGATTCGTCGCGTAGCGGGGAACATCCTCATGGGGCAGGGGGCAAATCCGGCCCTGGGTCACCATATGGAGATTCGGGGCCTGGGAATTATCAACATCGCCCACCTCTCCGGAGTGGGGTCGATCAGGGACAAAAAACAGATTCAGCTTATCTGCCGTCTTGAAGCGTGGGATGCGTCCAAAGAATACGACCGGATTGGAGCTGATGAGCAGAGCTACGAAATCCTGGGAGTGGCAACTCCCTACATAGAAGTTCCTGTTAAACCCGGCAGAAATATCCCGATTATCATTGAAACAGCGGCAATGAATGAACGTCTTAAGAAAATGGGGTATTATTCTGCCCGCGAGTTTAACCAGAATGTGATGCGTTGGCTCGATAGCGAAAACGCGCGCAAGGCATACTTGCAGAAAAAAGGTATTTAGCGAGGTAACGCACTATGACGGAGAAGGATGTGGTGGTACGAAACCGTGCGGGAATCCACGCACGACCCGCCGCAATGATTGTGCAGGCTGCTGCCCGATTTTCATCGCATATCGAGTTTGCCACAGAGCATGAAACGATAAACGCCAAGTCGATTATGGGGATCATAACCTTGGGCGCGGGGTATCAGGCCATGATCCGGATCAAGGCCGACGGTGACGATGAGGAGGAAGCGGTGGAACAGCTGGTTCAGCTTTTTGAAAGCGGATTTGAGGAGTAAAAAGAGAAAAGCCCCCTCCCGGCGAGTTCAGAGAACAACCTCGGCATCCCTTACGGCGGTGCTGAGCCTGGGAACCCTCTATATCACCGTGGTGGTGCTGGCGGTTCTTCTCTCCCGGGAGCTTGGCCGGGGTCCTGAACGGTTTCAGATCAGGCTCGCTGCTTTTTTTGCCCTTCTGGGAATGATCGTCTCGGTGGTTCTCCTGGGAATTGTGGCGCTGAACCTGCTCCGGCTCCTTCGGGATCGGCGCCGGGGAGTTGCGGGGAGCATGCTCAAGAGCAGGCTCTCGGTATGTTTCCTTGTGGTGGTGGGGCTCTCGGCGATTCCCCAGGGGGTGCTGTCGGTTAACTTCCTCTCCTCGGCCCAGGAGCTTCTCTTTCATATCGGTACCGATGATGCTCTCTCGGACGGCCTTGCCCTTGTTCTGGAGTATCATGATCGCCATGTTCAGGACCTGAAGCATCTCGCAACGCTGGAGGATCTGGAAGATCTTCTGGTTCCCGGCGAGTCTCCTCCGGAGGAAGGAGCTCTCTGGAAGGCTCTGCAGGGGCGGTTGCCCACGCTGGCAGCGGTACAGATCTTCGATAAAACAGGTCGGGACTGGTTCTTTCTGGGTCGGGAAGATCTTCGCCAGGGGCGTTTTTATTCTCCAGGTCTCCTGGGCGTGATCGGATCCGGAGAGCCCTCGGCGGTGCGTACGATCCACCAGGGAACGGAAGAGCTGTTGAGGCTCGATCTTCCCCTGGATCATCCCTGGGCGGGGCGGGCAGCAATAACCACGAGCCTTCCTCCCGGTTTTGGGCAAACCACCCGGGATATGGCCCGGGTGATGGGGTTCTTTCAGGGGCTGCGGGACATCAGGCCCTTCTTTGGTATCTTTGCGGGGCTGGTCTACGGCTCGTTCTTTGTGCCGATTATGCTTATGGCAGTGCTGACCAGCTTTTTCCTTGCCGATCGTATCATTCGCCCCATCGAGTCCCTTGAGGAGGCCACCCGGAGTGTAGCAGAGGGCGATTATTCGGTGCGGATTCTGGGCCGTCCCTCGGATGATTTGGGGTTGTTGGTAATTTCCTTCAACAATATGGTGACTGATCTTGATCGGGCGCAACGACGGATGGCCCAGGCCGAAAAGGTCCAGGCCTGGCAGGAAATAGCACAACGCCTGGCTCACGAGGTCAAGAATCCTCTTACTCCCATCCGGCTGGCGACAGAGCGCCTGCGAAGAAAGCATCAGACCGGCTCCCCGGATTTTCCCGAAGTTCTGGAAAGAACGGTTGATACCATCCTGAGAGAGGTCGATACCCTCTCGGCGCTCCTGAACGAGTTTCGCTCCTTTGCCCGGCTGCCTCTCCCCGCATTTTCGCTGGTTCCTCTGAAAGAACTTGTTCGAGAGGCTGTCAGTGTTTTCCAGGCAGATCCTCGCGTAGAGATCGATATTGACGGGTTGGATCCGGGCCTGGTTTTGCCTCTGGACCCAGGACTGATGCGGCAGGTGATTGTGAACCTGGTTACCAACGCCGCCGAGGCAGCGCCCAAGGGGGTTCTGGTACGCTTTCACACCGATGTGGTGCGAAAATCGGGGCATGAATACTGTCGTTTTCGGGTTGAGGATAACGGACCAGGGATTGCTCCCGATCTGGAGGAATCGATTTTTGTCCCCTACGTAACGGGCAAGCGTGATGGTACCGGTCTGGGGCTTGCCATCGTGGAGCGGATTATTTTTGATCACCGAGGCCGGATTTCCTGCGAAAGTACTCCCGGTTCCGGCACGGTGTTTATCATCGATCTTCCCCTGGACCGGCATGATCGGCATGACCGGCATCAAGAGGCAAAGGCATAATGAAAACGATTCTTGTTATTGATGACGAGGAAGGCATTCGCCAGATACTCTCGGATATTCTTTCCGATGAGGGATATCGGGTATTAGTCGCCCAGGATGGGCTGTCCGGGATGGGTGTGCTGAAAGAGGATCTGGTGGACTGTGTAGTCCTGGATGTGTGGCTTCCGGAACGGGGTGGCCTGGATGTGCTTAACGATATTCGCTCCCATGATGCGGAAATCCCCGTGGTTATCATAAGCGGTCACGGTTCGATCGACATGGCGGTGAAGGCCGTAAAACGCGGAGCCTTCGACTTTATAGAAAAACCCCTCAGCCTTGATCGGATTACCAGAGTGGTCCGGCTGGCGCTGGAAATGAAGGATCTTCGGCGGGAAAACGAGATGCTTCGCAACTATAGCCCTGCCTCCGCCCGCTCCCGCCTTGTGGGGGTGAGTTCGGCCCTGAAGGAGGTGCGGGAAGTCATTCGTCAGATCGGGGAGAGCGATGCCCGTGTCCTGATTATCGGGGAGAACGGCACCGGCAAGGAGCTGGCCGCCCGGGAAATCCATGGCGCAAGCACCCGCCGCGATCAGCCCTTTGTTGCAGTAAACTGCGCAGCCCTCCCGGAGACGCTGATCGAGACGGAGCTCTTTGGCCACGAAAAGGGTGCCTTCACCGGCGCTCATGCGGCACGGCGGGGGAAGTTTGAGCATGCCCATGGGGGAACGCTCTTTCTTGATGAAGTTGCCGATATGTCCGCTGGTGCCCAGGCGAAGGTTCTTCGTGTCATTCAGGAAATGCGTTTGCAACGGGTGGGCGGCGAGGAGACGATCGCTGTGGATGTCCGGATTATCGCAGCCACAAATAAAGACATTTCCCGGGAGATTCAGAGCGGAACCTTTCGGGAAGATCTTTTTTTCCGGTTAAATGTGGTTCCTCTTCGTATGCCCTCCTTGCGTGAACGCAGGGAGGATATTCCGATTCTCCTGAATCGCTTCCTGGAGGATTGTGCGCGGGAACGGGGACAGGAGCGGTGCCTGGTCTGTGAACCCCAGGCGATGGAGGAGTTGTGTGCTCATTCCTGGCCGGGGAATGTGCGAGAGTTGAAGAACTTTGCCGAACGGGTTAGCATCATGGCTGCTGGTACTTCGCTGACTCGGGAAGAGGCCCGGCGATTTCTGGGGGGGGCGGCTCCCGGGCAGGTTCCGGAGGATGGTTCCGAAAAAGGGTCTGCCCTGGCTGATTATCTGGATATGGGCCTCTCCGAGGCTCGGGATTGTTTTGAGCGGGATTTTTTGCAAGCCAAGTTGCGTGCTCACAATAACAATATTTCCCGCACCGCCCAGGCCTTGGGGATATATCCCGGCAGTTTGCACGGCAAAATCAAGAAACTTGGTATTGAGGTAGAACGATGAAATCCATCACGCCACGGCAGCAGGAAGTCTTTGAGGCGATCCAGGATTTTATCCGGGAGAAGAAGTATCCCCCCGCGATTCGGGATCTCTCAGAACACTTCGGGATCTCCGTGAAGGCAGCGCACGGCCACGTGAAAGCCCTGGAGCGAAAATCCATGATTCGCTGCAACGCCCACCGCTCCCGGGCCATCGAGATCCTCCATCATGAGGATCCTGTCGGAGACGAACCCGCTCCCCGGAAGGTTCCGATTATTGGAACGGTTGCGGCGGGGGCACCCGTCCTCTCCGAGGAGCATTACGATGGGACCATCGATGTCCCGGAATCCCTCCTGCGGGACCAGGATTACTTTGCTCTTCGGGTCCGGGGCGACAGCATGGCAGGGGCCGGAATTCTTGAGGGAGATATCGCGGTAATTGTCAGTACCCCGGTAGCAGAGAACGGACAAATTGTGGTGGCCCTGGTCGATGAGGCTGTTACGCTGAAGCGCTTCTACCGGGAGCAAAGCCGGGTTCAGCTCAAGGCAGAAAACCCCGCCTATGCACCGATCTATACGCGGGAAGTTCGCATCCTGGGAACGTTGGCGCATCTTCTCCGGAGTTACGGGTAAAATCCTATGGCCCAGTCCTTTCCTTCCCTGTTGCTTCATCTGGGACCTGAGGAGGGTGAGAAGCAGGCTGCCTTCCTGGAGTTGCGGGGAGCTTTGCGGAACGCCTATGGTCAGGATCTGGAGGAGCACTCCTTCTACGCTTTTGAGACTCCCCCCGATCGGGTGGTGGACATCCTTCAGAACGGCTCCCTCTTTGGATCAGCTTCGCTGGTGAGGTACCGGGCAGTGGAGCAGCTCAAGCGGAAGGAGGATATCCTTCCCCTGGTCCGCTACGCAGAAAATCCTTCGAAAACATCGGTGCTCCTCCTGGAGAGCTCCGAGGTTTCCCTTCATAAAGACGTGAAGGATGCTGTGGGTAGCCGCCACACCAAAATCTTTTGGGAAATGTTCGAGAGCCAGAAAAAGGGCTGGCTCTCGGGGTATTTCAGGCGCCACGATGCCCGAATCGATCCCGAGGCGCTGGAGCTTCTCCTGGAGCTGGTGGAAAATAACACACTTGATCTTCGACAGGAAGCGGACCGGCTCATGGCCTTTTTCGGGAAGCAGATCACTCTGGAGCATGTGGATCAGTACATCTATCATGCAAGGGAAGAGAGTATCTTTACCCTCTTTGATGCAATTCTTGCCGAGGATCTGGACCACGCACTGGATATTGCCGTGAAGCTTCTGATGACGATGGATGCGGTCCAGGTTGTGTTGGGGATTGCCTGGCAGGTGGATCGGCTCTTTTCTCTCCAGACCTTGCGTGCCGGGGGAGTTCCCCAGGGAAAGCTCTTTGAGGAACAGGCCCGGCGATCGGGGCAACGAATCGCGGGAAAACGGCTCCAGAAAAGTCTCCTGGGGGGAATATCCCGCTATTCTCTCGAAGACTGCAGGGCTCTCCGCGTTCTCACGGGTGATACCGATGCGCTTCTCCGCTCTGTTCCTGCCACGCTTCACGGAGGAATAGTGCAGCAGTATCTCTATAGTGTGATCAGCAGGAAGGGCCGCTGGAATGTGGCGGCTCCTTTTGCCCGGCGGCCCTGGGAGTTTCCCGGGGCGTCCGGTTTCAGAGGAGTCTGATTCAGGAACCTTCCCGGGATTTACGCAGGTGGTTCTGAATCTCCCGGGCCAGATCCTCCGATATGCCGGTGCTTTTGGCGATGATATCCAGGGGTGTCTCCAGGAGGCTTTCCTCCCGGGGAAAGGCTTTCATGATCCGTGCTGCCCGCCGGGGCCCGATCCCCGGCACGGCCTGAAGCAGGGAGGTGAGGGCGTCTTTTTTCTGGAGCGATCCCCGGTAGGTGGTGGCAAAGCGGTGTGCCTCGTCACGTACGTGCTGGAGAAGGCGCAGGGCTGGTGTTCCCTCGGGCAGCCGCAGGGGCTCTTTCGTGTCGTCCAGGAAGATTTCCTCCTCCCGTTTCGCCAGGCCCACGATGGGGATAGGCAGCTCCAGGGCCAGGAGAATTCCCCGGGCTGCGCTGACCTGTCCCTTGCCTCCGTCGATCAGAATCAGGTCCGGCTTGGGAAGCTTCTCGTTTTTCACACGGCTGTAGCGGCGGGCCAGGACTTCTCTCATGGCTCCGAAGTCGTCGATGGCTCCGTCGGGGAGTGATTTGATGCGGAACCGCTTATACTGGCTCTTGTCGGGGACGCCCCGGGAGAAGCTTACCAGGGAAGCTACGGTATGGTGCCCTCCCACCTGGGCGATATCGAAACCTTCGATGCGCAGAGGCGGGGCCGGGAGGTGAAGCAGCCGGGCCAGTTCTTCCAGTGCAGGCAGATCGCCACGGGCTCGCTGGAGTCGCTCCAGTTCCTGTCGGGCATTTTCTGTGCAGAGCCGCAGGATGGCAGCGTCCCGGGTTGATCCGGGCGGGCTGATATCGACTTCTGTGGAAAGCTCTTCCTGGAAAAAACGCTTCAGGGGGGCTACATCTCCCAGTGAGGCCGATGTATAGAGCTTTTGCGGGGCTCTGCTGGTGGAACTGTAAAACTGGAGCACGAACTCCACCAGGTTTTCTTCTTCCGATCCGGGGAGCTCGCCGTGAAAGGTGGTGCTGCCCAGGAGGTTTCCCTGGCGCATTTGAAAGACAACGAAGGCCGAGAAGGTCTCCCCCGTGGCGTAGCCGATATAGTCGCGGACTTCCGGGTCGAAGTCGACAATCCGCTGCTCCGATTCCATCTGATCCAGCGCCGCCAGGATGTCCCGGTATTCCGCGGCTTTTTCGAACTGGAGAGAGGCTCCTGCTGCAGTCATTTTTTCAGTGATCTCCCGGCGGAGTGCCTCGGTCTTTCCCGAGAGCAGGGATTCGATCTTTTCCACTCGCCGCAGGTATTCGTCTCGGGATGTTTTCCCCGCGCAGACTGCAGCGCATCGTCCGATGTGATGGTACAGGCAGGGCTGCTCCCGCTTTTTCAGCGATGATGAACGGCATTTTCTCAGGGGATATAGTTTTTCTATCAATTCCAGGTAGCTTTCCAACCGGCTGACTCCGGGGTAGGGTCCGAAGTAGCGGGAGCCGTCCTGGATTATTGTCCGGGTCTGAAAGACTCGAGGAAAGGGATCGGCGGTGATTCTGATAACGGGATAGCTCTTTCCGTCCTTCAGGTTGATGTTGTAGCGAGGGCTGTGGCGCTTTATCAGGTTGTTCTCCAGGAGGAGCGCCTCGTACTCGTTCCCCGTGACGATGTAGTCAATTACTGTCACGTGAGACATGAGCACCTTTGTCTTGATGGGGTTATCCTTCAGAAAATAGGAGCGAACCCGGGCCCGGAGATTCTTGGCCTTTCCCACGTAGATAATTCGCTCCTGGGAGTCCTTCATCAGGTACACGCCCGGTGAGGCAGGAAAGTTATTCACGGTATTTTTCAGATCATCCTTCATAATGCCGATAAGATAGTACGGAATTATGGGTGCTCGTGTCATGTCGCTGGGGGGAACACATACGAATTCGGGATGGAGACACTACCTTCTCCTGTGGTGCCTGGCTCTCCTGATCTTTCCTGCCCGAGGGCTTGGGGCAGATACTCCGGGAGAGATGATCCTTCTGGGAGGACGCGCCGGGTGGGATCGGGCTGCCAGCCTCTCGAACCTCCGGTTTGTCCCTGGCTGGGAGGGAGGTAACGAGATCGTCCTGGCCGAGGGGGCCCTGCCGATGCTCCACGAGGTGGATCTTCAGGCTGGTTTCCACAATACCCTGGAAGATCAGGCCGGCAACTACCATGTTTCGGAAAAAGGTGTGCGCCTGGTCCAGACTCCCCGTCGCAGAGGAAGCGCTGCTGCGGGTTTTGATGGAACGGGTGAACTGGTGTTTTACCCGGGACCGGAGGCCCTCTTCGCCCCGCGACAGCAGCCGGGAAGCTTCTCAATCGATTTCTGGCTTTATCCCAACCGCATAACCCAGGGAGCAACGCTTTTTCGATGGCAGGGAGCGCTTCTGGAGGGGCGGGATCCTGTGCTTCAGACGATCCGCCTGGAGATCTCTGATCGGAGGCTCCATTGGATATTCTCCCACGTGGCGATCCGGGCCGGTCAGAATGGGCTGGAGCCTCTTGAAGAGGTGCGGCTTTCGGCACGGAGGGGGCTTGTGCCCCGGATATGGCAACACCATCAGCTTCGCTACGATGCAAAGACGGGGCAGTTGGCGTACCTGGTCGATGAGATTCCGGAGGATATCACGTATTTGAGCGAAAGCGGTCGCGAGGAGCCGGGGTCGTTCTCTCTCTATTTCGGTCATGATACGGGCGATGGAATCATCCTGGGTCGCGGCTTCGAGGGAGCTCTTGATGAGTTTCGGATCTCTCGTTCGTCCACGACGGGACCACACCTTTCGCGTTATACCGGGTCTCCCGGACGTTTGATCACGGAACCCATGAATCTCGGAGGGAGCGGCGCACGCCTTCTCGCCGTGGAATCCAGAGTGCAGACTCCCGGAAACACCGAGATTCGGGGATATTACCGCCTGGCTGACCTGGTGGTAAGCAGAAATACTTCGGAGTCTCTCGATGCGGAGTGGAATCCTCTGCCGGCATCGGGTATGATCAAGGGAGACGAACGGGGCCGTTATCTGCAGCTTCGCTACGATTTTCTGGCCGATGCAGCCCGGGAGGAGAGTCCCCGTCTGCAGGAAGTTCGTATTCGGTTTGATCGCGTTGCTCCTCCGGCTCCTCCCCGTGTGATTCGGGGAACCCCTGTCCCGGGGGGAGTGCGCCTTGAATGGAGTCCCGTGCAGCACCAGGATCTTGCGGGGTATCGGATCTACTTTGGCGAGCGGCCCCGTTCCTACACGGGAGCGGCAGGCCTGGTGAGCCCTGTGCAGGCGGGAACGGACCATGCGATTACCCTTCTTGGTCTGGAGCCGGATGTTCCCTACGTCTTTGCTCTGGAGAGCTATGATCGCTACGGTCAGGCCGGGCCGTTGTCGCGGGAACTAGAGGTGCGTGCAGGAAGAGAGGGTGAGTGATGAACCACACAGAGCTGCTCGACCGGGCGGTCAGCGCCTTTCGTGTGAACGACTATGAAATTGCCGAGCGCCTCACCCTGGAACTGCTGGAACGTTTTCCGGATCTTGTGGCGGGACAGGTCTTGCTGGGGACGATCTACGGCAGGCAACGTCGTATCGCTCCAGCCATAGAGCGCTATGAGCAGGCGATCATGCTGGATCCCCATAACGCCGAGGCGCTGAATAACCTTGCTGTGGTGTACCGCCAGATTGGTGACACCGATCATGCTTTGGAGATGGTCCGGCGGGCTCAGAAAATAGCACCCGATAACGGTGAAATACGGTACAACCTGGGTAATATCCTGAAGGATATGGGCAATTACGCCGACGCGATCGACGCCTATGAGCAGGCCGTACGGATCGATCCGTCCATAGCCGTCGCCTACAACAACCTGGGGACACTTTACGACTCCCGGGGCGAGAAAGAACGGGCGGTCCAGGCGTTCCAGCGGGGCCTTAAGGAAGATCCCAATCATCCGACCCTTCACTACAACCTTGGCAATTCACTTTCGGCCTTGGGACGACTGGATGAGGCTTCCGAGAGTTACAAAATGGCTCTCAAAACCCGTTCCGGCTGGCCCGATGCGCTGAACAACCTCGGAATTGTCCTGGACCGGCAGGATCGAACCGACGAGGCCCAGGAGATTTTTCGGGAACTGATCGATCTTCAGCCCGAAAACAGCACCGCCTATAACAACCTTGGTGCTGTCCTGGCCAGGACGGGGAGAGCCGACGATGCAATCCAGGCCTTCCAGACTGCGTTGGAGCATTCGCCGCGCTATCGCCGGGCTGCGGCGAATCTTGGTCAGGCAGCAACTCAATCATCCGATCCCTCCGTGGCGAAGCGGGTACTGCAGCAGATGCTGACCCAGGATCCCGATAATGTGGATCTGCGCAAGGGTCTTGCTGGAGTCCTGACACGAGCAGGACAACACGGAGAGGCCTGTAACGCCTGGCAGCGGGTAATGGAGGATGATCCTCAGGACATCGCCGCGATCAGGGAGTTGGGGCTTGCCCAATATCGTGCAGGGCGGCCCGACGTGGGGCGGCAGACCCTGGAGGCCTACGCCGAGGCAAACCCGGAGGACAAGATCTATCTCACGGAGCTCTCGGGAATCCTGAATGAGGGAGGGCTGTCACAAGAGGCTCTGGAACTGGCTGAGGAAGCTGCGGTCCGAAATCCCGAAGATCCCGAGACCCACCTTCGTCGGGCTGAAGCCCTGGCCTCTCTGGAGCGGGCCGATGAGGCTCGGGCCGCGCTTGATCGGGCCTCGGAGCTTAGTCCCCAGGACGGGCGGGTTCTTGCCTCCCGGGCAAACGTCAACCGAGTGCTGGGAGATCGCGATGGGGCTCTGGCTGCGGCCGATGATCTTATTTCGCTTCAGGGAAAACGGGCGTCGTCGGAGGATCTGTCGGATCTGAACGATAGCCTGGAACTTTACGAACAGCTGGTGGAGGCCTACGAGGGCGAAAACGTCGAACGGTGGCAACGGAATCTGGACAAGTTAGGCCGTTTGGCCGAGCAAGGAAAGACAGGGGTTGTGGAGCCTCTGGCCACGGAAGAGACGGCTGATCTGGACGAGGATTCTATACCGATTCTGGATTTTTCCGGTGCTGAGGTGGGAGAAGACGTTCAGGATGATCCCTTTTCCGAGGATGAGCCCCTGGACGAAACGCTTCCTGAGGAAACCGGTCTTGCTCTGGAGGATGTTCCTGAGGGGTTTAGCGAAGCGCTTCAGGAAGGGATGGAAGCCGATGACGAGGCCCTCCCCGATGGACAGGACCCCGATTCTTCGGAGGTTTTGCCGGAGCCGGAGCCGGAGCCGGAGCCGGCTGAGGCTGAGCCCGACGCACAGGAAGAGGATCACGATGATTCCGGTTCTCTGCCAGATCCAGAGCCAGAGAGTTCCCTGAGGGATCTGGTTGATCCTGAGGATCTGCGTGATCCCGAGGAGGCTCTTCTCCAGCCCTCCCCCGAAGCCCCGCCGGAGCCGGACCCTGTGCCCCCCGATGAGGCGCCCCCCGAGGAAGTCCCCGAAGCTTTACCGGAGCCGGACCCTGTGCCCCCCGATGAGGCGCCCCCCGAGGAAGTCCCCGAAGCTTTACCGGAGCCGGACCCTGTGCCCCCCGATGAGGCACCCCCCAAGGAAGTCCCCGAAGCCCCGCCGGAGCCGGACCCTGTGCCCCCCGATGAGGCGCCCCCCGAGGAAGTCCCCGAAGCTCCACCGGAGCCGGACCCTGTGGCGACCGATGAGGCGCCCCCCCAAGCGAAGCCATCACCACTCCCTGACAGCGATCCCGGGACAGGAGCGCCAACTCCTCCCCGGGCCAACCCCGAGCCCCAGCCAGCACCGTCTCCCACCCCCGGGCCGCAACCCCGGCCCGAACCTCGCCCCGTTCCGCCGGAGCCGGAACAGGAGGAAAACCAGGAGCCCAATCTCCCCCGACCGGACCCCTCGCTGCGAAAACGTCTCCAGGACATGATAAAAAAATTGAAGGACCAGCTCGGACCGGAGCCACCTCGGGAATCGGAAGATTCCGATGAAGACCCCCTGGCGAAGTCGGCCCGACTCTTCCGGTATCTCATCGATCTGACTCAGGAGCTCCCCCCTGATCGGGATCAGGAGTTTCGCCGAAGCGATGAACGCCTCAAACTGATCGGTGTGACCTCCCGTCTCACGGGCCGCCCCACGTTGCGGGAACGTCTGGAAGGATTCCATCGCCAGTCTCCGGAGTCTTCTCTTCCCGAGGACCTTCCCGGCACCTTCGAGCATATAGCCCGTCTGAGCAGTGCCCTTCCCGATACCAGCATTGGCGAGCAACTGGGCGAGCGGGCCCAGGCCATGAGTGAGCGGTTGCGGCAGATACGGGAGAATGGCTGAGACCCCTCGCACGTTCTCCCACTTCTGTCTATAATGCCCCTCATGGTTTCGGATGCAACGCTCAAGAATCTTCACCCTTTGGAGGTGAAGACCCTTCTTTTCTACGAAGGTGGCGCTATTTTTGACGCTCCTCGTATGCAGGTGGATCTCGGTCTGGTCCTTGGACAGTGTAATCAAGCTCTGAGTTGGCTCGAGGCCAAAGGTTTTCTTCACGAAAGCCAGCGACGGACCGATATCTTCTACGAGCGGACCGATCTCGGAGCTGATTACGCCGCAAAGGGAACTCCCGTGGAACGAATGGTGCGGGTTCTTGCGGAAAAAGGCCCTCTTACCCTCCCTGAACTTGCTGCTGCCGCAGGAGTAGAAAACCGCGATGCCGGTTCGTCCTACGGGCAGTTATCCAAGGCGGGTGTTCTGTCCATGGACGGGGAGAAGCGGGTGTGCCTGGAAAATCCCTCGGCAGAGCCGGACCGGGCGATCAGGCAACTTCTGGATCGTGCGGCGCAGGCGCCGCTGGAGCACAATCATCTTTCGGCCCAGGACCAGAAAGAAATCGCCCGGCACGCCCGTAAACGAGGCGCTGCCACGGCCATGTTCAAAATCATCGAGCGGGAGTCGGTATCGTACGAACTCTCCGAAACCGGAGCCCAGGTCCGCAGCGCTCTCCAGGAGCGGGGCATCACGGGCGAGGAGATCGGCCAGGTCACGCCGGAGATGCTCCGGGACGGCTCATGGCAGGGAAAGACCTTCCGGGAGTACGGGGTGGATGCCCCGACAAGCAGACTCCTTCCGGGGCGGCGCAACCCCTACGCTGAATATCTGGACTCGGTAAAGGACAAGCTCGTTTCCCTGGGGTTTAGCGAGTTCGACGGTCCCGTAGTTGAGACCGAGTTCTGGAACTCCGACGCTCTTTTTATGCCCCAGTTCCACAGCGCTCGGGACATTCACGACGTGTACTACGTAAAAAATCCCCGCCATGCCCGGGAGATTGAGGAACCCTACCTCTCGCGGATTGCCGAGGTCCACGAGAAGGGTGGCAATACAGGAAGCCGGGGCTGGGGCTACCAGTTCGACCGGGACTTCACCCGGCGCCTGATTCTCCGCAGCCAGGGAACGGTGATGTCGGCAAAATCTCTGCGGAACGCCGAGATACCGGGGAAATACTTCGGAATCCTCCGTTGCTTCCGCTATGACCAGGTAGACGCCACACACCTCTCGGACTTTTACCAGACCGAGGGAATTGTCCTGGGCGAGGATGTAAACCTGCGGAACCTTTTGGGGCTTCTGAAAATGTTCGCCGAGGAGCTGGCCGGAGCAACCGAGGTCCGCTACGTGCCGGGTTATTTTCCCTTTACCGAGCCCTCCGTGGAGGTCCATATCAAGCATCCCCGTCTGGGCTGGTTCGAGCTGGGGGGGGCCGGAATTTTCCGTCCCGAAGTGACCAAGCCCATGGGAGTGGAGGTTCCGGTTCTTGCCTGGGGTCTTGGAATAGACCGGATGGCGCTGATGCACCTGGGTCTGAATGATCTGCGGGAGCTCTTCAGCTCCGATATCGAAAACGTCCGGCTTCGCCGCCGTCAGGGTTGAGCCGGGAGCCAGAGGGACATAAGCTATGCCGAAAATAGAAGTATACCGGGATGCCCTGATCGAACTGATCGGGTCGGGGCCCCTGACAGACGAACAGCTGGAGGAGATTTTCCCCTGCGCAAAAGCAGAGCTGGACGAGTCTGCCGACGAAACGGGAATCATGAAGGTCGAGTTGAACGACACCAACCGGCCCGATCTCTGGTCCACGGCGGGACTCGCACGACAACTGCGGATACACCAGGGCGGGAATCATCCCGACTATCCCTTCTTTTCCGATTCCGGGACGAGTCGGGAGAGCGCCGGACGAAAAATAGTGGTGGACTCCTCGGTCCGGGAGATCCGTCCCTGGGTTGTGGGCTTCGTCATGACCGGAGACCCCGTCAATGAAGCCGTTCTGAAGGACCTGATCCAGACCCAGGAGAAGCTCACCTGGAACTACGGGCGCAAGCGAAAGTCCATTGCCATGGGGCTGTACCGCTCCGATCTGATCACCTATCCCGTGCACTACCGGGGGGCTGATCCCGAAACGACCCGCTTTGTTCCGCTCCAGATGGAGCAGGCCCTCTCTCTCCGAGAGATTCTCCGGAAACACCCCAAGGGACAGGAATACGCGCACATCGTGGAAGACCTCCCCCTTTTTCCCCTTCTTGAAGACGACAAGGGGGAGATTCTCAGCTTTCCTCCCGTTATCAACAGTGCCCACCTGGGAGCGGTTCAGGAGGGAGACAGCAGCCTCTTTGTGGAGCTCACCGGAACGGACCTGGATTCGCTTCTTCACGCAGCGTCCATCGTCGCCTGTGATGCCGCTGACCTGGGGTACACCGTGGAACCGGTGGCCGTGGAATATCCCTGGGAGACACCCTACGGTCGCTCTTTCACCGTTCCCTATTACTTCCAGGTTTCTCAAAGCGCTCCGATAGCCCAGATATCAGCCCTTCTCGGGGTGGATCTCCAGGAAAAGGAGATCCTCCAGGCCCTGGGGCGCATGGGCATTGAGGCTTCGATCGCCGAAGGATCGGTGGAAATTCGTGTGCCCCAGTACCGGAACGATTTTCTTCACCCCGTGGATGTGGTGGAGGACGTAATGATTGGCTGCGGCATGGATTTCTTCTCGCCCCGGATGCCCCGGGATTTTACCATGGGCCGACTGACGCCCCTGGAAGAATATAGCCGGCGCCTGAAAACGCTCCTGGTGGGGCTGGGGTTCCAGGAAATGGTCTTCAACTACCTGGGATCGGGAAAAGATTACATAGAAAAACTCTACCCCAGGGACGAGTGGGACCAGGCCTTTGCTCACACCGTCCAGGTGGATAACCCCATGAGCGAGAACTACGCCTTTGTACGGCCCTCGGTGATCGCCTCGTTGCTCCAGGCAGAGAGCGTGAGCGCCAATGCGGTCTATCCCCACAACGTCTTCGAGGTTGGCAAGGTTGCGGAACAGTATGAGCCGGATCCCACGGGAACGAGAACTCTGACAAACCTGGGGTTTCTCACGGCCGATCGGGGCGCCGGCTTTAATCTGGTAAATTCTCGCGTCTCAGCTATACTGTACTACATGGGGCACGAGTATTCCCTGCGGGAGTGCCGGGACTCCCGGTTTATTCCGGGGCGGGCGGCTGAGATCGTGCTTCAGGGAACGGACCAGGCTGTGGGAGTCTTCGGAGAGCTTCATCCCCGGGTGCTCGACGCCTGGGGTATCCAGATGCCCTGCACGGCCGGGGAGATCAACCTGGAGGGGTTGTTGGATCATGTCGGCAAAACCGGAGGTTCTGCATAAGCCTCAGCTTCTCTTGCCCTATCCAGGGCCAGAGCCGGACCCGGAGGTGTTGGATATCTTTCTATACCTTCGGCCGGAATCCAACGGGGTCCTTGTGGAGAGCACGATACTCTCGGTGATCCAGCATTGCCGGGAGTACCGCCAGGGGTTGCAGTTTATCTACCTGGCCAATTTCCCCGGCAGTTATATCGTGAACAACGCCATTGTGGAGCGCCATTATTCGTTGCGTCTCTTCTTTGCCGTTCACGGAGGCCGGTTTTTCACCGGCGACATGCGGCGGCAGTTCGGGGACTTCTACGGTGAGCCCTTTCCCGAAGGGCGGGTTCTCGGAGCCTTCTCTGCGCTTCAGCGGTATCACTGGTCTCCGGAAGAGCTCTTCTCCCTTTGGGTGAAAGAGAGGGACATTGTCCATATCGCCGGTCAGGTGATAAAGCGGCATGGCGATGATTACATCGTAAATTATGATATTCCCGCCCTGCTTCACAAGAATACGGCTTCCACCGATATCGCCGTCATGGCCTTTCGGACGCGCCTGGGGTATCCCCATTTCTTTGAAATAGCCCACCAGATGAAACGGGCCTTGATCGAGCGGGGAATCCTTCGGAAAACCTCCCCTATTGCTCGTACCGTCCACATCTCGCGAAGCCCCTTCGAGCAGCTAGCCGATACCCGGGATTATCTTCTGCGGCCCGACGGTTCTCCTGCGGTGTTGGAAGACTCGTCCTTTGCCCGATTTCTTCTTGACCAGGGGCTTTCCCTTGACGGCATACAGGGAGTTCTGGAGCATCCTGTGTGCACCTTCAACTTTGGGGAGGGGTTGCCCGGGGATCACCACCTTTTTGATCTGGCCGAGGGATTTTCCTACGGTGACGCCTACAGGCTCCTGGAGCGGGTTCGGGCCCAGGCGCTGGTGCCCGGGTATCTTCGCTAGGTTTTTGTGTTCCTTTGGAGAGCTCCTTCGGGGAGCTCCTTCCGGGTGGGGGCTCATTTCTCTTCCGCCAAGGCTTGCCGACGTGCTACCATGGAGCGGTGAAGGATCAAATAGTTCAGGATCTTCTTTTGAGGGTGCATCCCTTCCGGTTCTTGCGTGGCCATCAGAGGGACAGGTTGGCGCAGAATCTTCAACCCCGGAACGTTGCCGAGGGTGAGACAGTCTTTCTCCGCGGTGATGAGGATGATCGTGTTTTCCTGATCGCCCGGGGGGAGGTTGAAATTCTGGACCCCCGGCGCGGAGATGACCAGCTTGTCACAGTGGTGAAGCCCTTCCACTATTTTGGAGAATGGGAAGCCATCTTTTGCGAGCCCCGGCTTTTTGGCGCCCGCGCCCGGGGTGAGGGCCTTCTTTTCTGGATCCCGGGGCAGCGATTTCGAGAACTTCTTCGGGAATCTCCCGCCTGCTCCCAGGGGTTCGGGACGATCCTGAGAGATAACCAGGGGATATTCTCGGGTTTTGACCGCTTCACGGGCCGGCTTCTCAAGGAAGCAGACGAGGGTTATATCAATATCGAGGGACTCCTGCCCCTCTACCGCTCGCTTCATCCGGCGATTCATCCGAGGGTGACCGATCCTCACCGCCTGGACACGGCGGCCTTTCACTACGCCCTGCGACGCCTTCCCGAAAACGTCACCCGGACCTTCGCCTTTCTCCTGGTGGATGAGTTTCCCCACGCCTTCGATGAGCCGGAAACGCTTTTTCCCGTTATCGCTACGGCAGCGCGGCGGCGTGATGTCTGGGAGATGATGCCGGGCAAAAACATGGTGCTTCTGCGAAACGGCCGCTCCGATCTGATCGACCTGGTAAGTTGCCTCTGCCTCTATGCGGTGGAGGCACAAAAAATCCGGGAGCGTCTGGCCCGGGATCAGGCAGCACCCCGGCTCCAGCGGTTCC
The DNA here is from genome assembly GCF_900156105.1 of Alkalispirochaeta americana. Taxonomy (NCBI): domain Bacteria; kingdom Pseudomonadati; phylum Spirochaetota; class Spirochaetia; order Spirochaetales; family Spirochaetaceae; genus Alkalispirochaeta; species Alkalispirochaeta americana. The sequence continues at coordinate 69,740 of NZ_FTMS01000011.1, read as the reverse complement.
TGTCATCCGGGGAAGGAGGGGATGAGGAGGATTTTCTCAGGACCATGCCCTTCAGCACCCGGGAAATGGCGGGGATCAGAAGCATTTGGCCTGCCGATACGCCTCAGAGGCTCTACGAAATTCTCAGGCATCGGGAGATGATCGGCATTGATGTGCGGCGGCAGCGGCGAAACTACAATATGCGCCGAGGCGAGTACTGGATCAGCCAGGTGGCTCGGGTAACGAGGGAGCTCATCGGGTGCGATCCCACGGACCTGTCTTCCGAGCGAGGGGTTCACATTGTGAGCAGCAATACCCACTCCGTAACAAATTGTCTGAATCCCTGGTTTCCCGAGCACCAAAGCGCTATCCTTCAGTGGGGGAGGCAGGAGCAGCACGCTGCATTGGAGGGGGCCTGGCGCCACCAGGCTGACCAGGTCTATGCCTTGGCCCGGGATTATTTTGCTGTCTTTCCCCGGGAGGCAGAGATTGCGCGAAAGCGTGCACTCGCCGGGGGACAGCACTGGCTTGACCAGACGGCAAGTACAGGAATCCAGGTGCAGGTGATCGACCTGGAGCAACTCAGGGGTGAGGCCTACGACGAAGACCTCCTCCCTGTTCCAGGCGGCTGTCGCGACCTGGTGGTAAACATCGATTATGCCTTCGGGCACCAGGCGGAGTACGTGATCAGAAACCTGCTGACCCTCTTCGGGGCGAACATCCGGAGTATCAGTTTTCTGGGAAAGGCCGGAGCGCTTGCAGGAGAACGAGGGGACCTCCTGTGTCCCTCGGCGTTTATTGAGCAGCAGACTGATCAGTTTCAGCCCTTGCCGGGGAGCCAAAAAGAGCTTGAAGCGATTCTGGCAAAAACCTTCGCCGTTCACAGCGGCCCCATGCTGACCGTGGAGGGAACCTTGCTTCAGAACAGGCAGATGCTCTCCTTTTATCGGGAAATCTGGGATGTGGTGGGGATGGAAATGGAAGGAACCCATTATTATCGGGAAATTCTGGAATCTCGCGAGTTGGGGGTTATTCCCCGGGATGTGAGGTGTTCCTTTCTCTATTACGTTTCCGATATACCGCTTCGGGCTCATGGGGGCCTCACGGCACCGCTGGCGCCCCACGAGGGAGTCCCTCCCCTCTACGCAATCACCCGAACAATTCTGAACAATATTCTCGGGGGAGGAGCCCTATGACAGCTTTAGCCCCGCGGCGGCTGGTTTTCACAAACCGCAAGGGAGGCTGCGGAAAGACCACAACCAGCGTGAATATCGCCGCAGCTCTTGCACATATGGGGCATCGGGTGCTGGTGGTCGACACGGACCCCCAGGCTCACGCAACCATGTCGCTGGGGATAGCCCAGGCCGGGCTGAAGGCGGACTTGAGCACCCTCGTGGAGAGCCGTTCCTCGTTCGAGGAAACCCTTCAGCCCACCTATATCCCCCGCCTGGCCGTTATTCCCTCGTCGCGGCGGCTTGCCGATTTCGAACGGCGCCACTCCAATCTTCGGGAGGCCCGGTTCTGGATGAGGGATCGCTTGAGTCCGGCCATGGATTCCTTCGAGTTCACCATTTTTGATACGCCCCCCACAACGCAGCTGCTGACGCTGGGGGCTCTCATCGCGGGGCGGGAGGCCTACATCCCCATGCAGGCCCAGTTCCTGGCGATGGAGGGAATGATCGAGATTATCGAACTCACCGAGCAGATTCAGAAGCATTACAACCCCGACCTGGAGGTTCGGGGGATCATCCCCACCTTCGTGGATACCTCGGTTCTGGGGGGAGGGGCGCTTTTGGAAGATATCCGCAACCGGTTGGGCCGGGAGCTGGTCCTTAAACCCGTTCACCTGAACCGGGAGCTTGCCGAGGCGCCCGGAGCAGGCCAGACGATCTTCCAGCACAGCCTTCGGAGTTCCGGTGCGATCGATTACTACCGGGTGGCTCTGCAGATCCGGGATCGGGCTCCCGAAGGTTAACCCCGGGATTCTGCGGGCGAGTCCGGTTCGCTCTGATCCGGTCAGCTCCGGTGGAGCAGATTCCGCCGGATAACATCCAGAACGGTCTCCTGCATAAAGGGTTTGCGTATATAATCGTTCATTCCCGCAGCAAGAAAGCTTTCCCGGTCTCCCTCCTGGGAGTGGGCTGTGATAGCGACTACCGGAAGATCTTCGGGAAAATTTCCTGTCCGGCCGTGGCGTTGCCGGATTTTTCCTGTGGCAGTGATGCCATCCATGCGGGGCATCGAAATGTCCATCAGGACCAGATCGAAGGACTCCTCCGCCAGCGCTTCCAGGGCTTCCAGGCCGTCGCGGACTGCCCGAACCGCGAACCCCGCCTTTTCAAGGATAGTCCGAAGAACCAGACTGTTGGTCTCGTTGTCTTCGGCAACAAGAATCCGCCGAACCTGTCCCTGCTTTAAGTCACACCCGGAACTATCTTTGGAGCCAGGCGCTCCCTTGGTATCTGGCCCGGCCGCACCCTGGGATGAGGGAGGCTCGTCGCTACAGGCGATCTCCAGGGGAAGGGTGAGGAAAAATCTCAACCCTTCCCGGGGAGGTGTTTCGAAGTAGATCTGTCCCCCCATGAGTTTTGCCAGTTTTCGTGCGATGGCCAACCCCTGAACCTGAGGGTCAAAGCGCGGATGCTCTCTCCCCGTTTCTTTCAGGGCGCTTCTCAGAAGCTGCTCCTCGGATCGATCGACCTTTCTGGCTGCATCGGATACTTCAAAGGTGATTTCCCGGAGGTAATCGGCAAGAGGTTTCTCGGTTACATCTAATGAAATTGAACCGGCCCTGGTGTAGGTGATGGCGTTGCTTACCAGATTCACCAGGATGTGGCGCAGTCTGTTTTGATCGCCGCGGAGGAAGGGGGGGATCGATTCGGCCAGGGTCACGGTGAAGGTTATGTCCTTGCGGGTTGTCACGGGGTGGAAGAGGTGTTCCACCGCCGAGACGAGGTGGGAGAGGTTGAAGGGAGCGTCTTTCAGCAGGAGGTTGTTCCCCTCGACCCTGGTGAGGTCAAGAAGATCCTCCACCACTGCCAGGAGCGATCGGGACGAGGCGTGCAGGGTTTCTGCGTATTCCTGTTGCTCCGGCGAGAGGTCTGTCTGGAGCAGGAGTTCCGCCGTAGCAATAATTCCCCCCAGGGGGGTCCGGATCTCGTGACTCATGCTTGCCAGAAAAGCGCTTTTTGCGTCGTTGGCCTCAACTGCACGCTCCCGGGCGATAATGAGATCGTCCTCCAGGTGTTTGCGGCCGGTGATATCCTGAAGCGCGGTAAGGCAGAAGGGGTGTTCTCCCGGGAGCGGCCTGCTCTCGAGGCGGATCAGACTTGTCGTTCCCTGTACTGTCCGAAGAGCCACTTCGATCGATTGCTGTTTCTCCTGTTGCAGAACCGTTTCCAGGTGGTCCCTGAAGGGTTGATGGTATTCCCCAGGGAGAAAACGGGTAAAGGGTGTGCCGGGAAGGCTGCGCTCGTCGGCTTGTAAAAGGGTCGTTCCTGCCTGGTTTGCCCGGACAATTGTCCCCGTTGAGTTCAGAAGGATCGCTGCCAGGGGGAGTCGGAGAAAAAGGTCCTCCTCCGGCAGATCCCGGCAGGAGGCGCGTTCGCTGGAGGAGGTTTGGCTCTTCATCTTCCGATGATTATAGTATGATTGATGCTGATCTGCCAGACCGGACACGGCCCGGCTCGTGAGGCCTGCGTCGGGGGATCACTGCAGGAGAAAATCCTTCAGGGACTCGTAATTGGTGCAGACCGGCACCGAGGGGTGAGCCTCCTGCATCGATGAGGGGGGGCAGAAAAAGGCTCCCCGGTGGGCTTCGAGAATCATGTTGAGATCGTTCCAGGAGTCTCCGGCGGCGACCACCTGGAGGTTCATGGCCTTGAACGCCTGTACAGCCTGTCGTTTTCCGTCTTCCTGGCGCAATCTGTAGTCCGTGATTCGTCCCTCGGGGGTAACCTTCAGGCTGTTGCAGAAAAGCGTGGGCCACTGGAGCTGGCGCATCAGCGGTGAGGCGAACTCTTCAAAGGTATCGGAGAGGATGATTACCTGGGTTTCTGCCCGCAGGGATTCAAGGAACGCCGCCGCCCCCGGCAAGGGTTCCATGGAGGCGATGACGTCCGTGATGTGGGGAAGGCCGATACGATGGCGTTCCAGGATCTCCAGACGGGTTCTCATGAGCTCGTGATAGTCCGGTATGTCCCGGGTTGTGATGTTCAGTTCCTCTACACCCGCTGTTTTGGCAACGTTCAGCCATATTTCGGGAACCAGTACCCCTTCCAGATCAAGGCAGATAACTCGCATGGCCCTTTCATAGCACATACCGGGGTGGCGCCACAATTCCTGTTTCCCTGGTTCTTAAGAAAAAGATACGACCAGTAATTGTTCGTTCTGGAATGATTTGCCTTTCGATCCCGACGATAGTTTTTCCCCTTTCGGGCGAATAAAATTAGTTAACGATTAAAATGAATATAATTACTCAATTATTATAGCTCTTTGGCGACGAATAACGCCGAATAAACTGATAGAATCGGTTTACATCGTACAGCAAATATTAGTATCATAATTATCGATGAGAAAAACAGGATGGTTATGGAAGAAAATAGACGAGTAAAAATACGAATTGAGGGTCTTTACAAGATCTTCGGAAGACAGCAGGACCGTGCCCGTCAGATGCTACTCAAGGGAAAAAGCAAGGACGAGATCCTGAAAAAAACAGGGTGCGCCATTGGCGTGGCCGATGCATCCTTTGATATCTACGAGGGAGAGACCCTGGTCGTGATGGGGCTTTCCGGCAGTGGAAAGTCAACGTTGCTCCGGTGCGTGAATCGCATTCACGAACCCTCCTATGGAAAGATCTTTGTGGATGACCAGGACGTCACCATCATGGAGGCCGACGAACTTCGGGAATTGCGCCGAAAGAAGTTCGGTATGGTTTTCCAGAGCTTTGCCCTTTTGCCGCACCGAACCGTTCAACAGAACGTCGAGTTTGGCCTGGATATTCAGGGTGTATCTCCGGAAGTCCGTGCCGAGAAAGCCCGGACAGCTCTTGCATCGGTGGGGCTGGAAGGCTGGGAAGACTATTACCCGGACAAGCTGAGCGGCGGCATGAAACAGCGGGTCGGTTTGGCCCGGGCTCTGGCGGTTGAGCCGGACGTGCTCCTCATGGACGAGGCCTTCAGTGCTCTGGATCCGTTGATCCGTACTGACATGCAGGATGAGCTTCTTGCGCTGGAAAGCGAGGTAAAGAAGACGATTCTCTTCATTACCCATGATCTTGATGAGGCTCTCAAGATGGGAGACCGGATTGTCCTTATGAAGGACGGGGAAGTTGTTCAGATAGGTACCCCCGAAGAGATCCTCTCCAGCCCGGCAAACGAGTATGTGGCCAAGTTTGTAGAGAACGTGGATATCACAAAAGTGCTCACTGCTCAGGATGTGATGAAAAAGGCTCGCCCCGTAGCTTTTGTAAAGGATGGACCCCGAACGGCGTTGCATAAAATGCGCGATGCCAACATTTCTGGCATCTTTGTTGTTCGACAGAATCATGAACTTGTGGGGCACGTGAGTGCCGAGCGTGCCGCCGAGGCGCTGAAAAAAGAAGAAAAGTGGCTCGATCACGTGGTGGACCGGGAAGAGATTCCCACGGTTCTCCCGGATACGCCGCTTCGGGAAATTTTCCCCATGGCTGGCGGAAAAAATCCCGTTGCTGTGGTGGACGAGAAAAATATCCTGAAAGGTGTGATTGTCCGGGGTGCCATCCTGGCGGCGCTGGCCGAGCAAGGAGGCAACAATGACTAATATACCCCGAATTCCTCTGGGAGCCGGTGTTGAGGCGGCTCTGGACTGGATGACCACAACATTCTCCTGGGCCACCCGGGCCTTTTCCACGGTGGTTCAGGCTGGAATCAATTCTCTGGAAGATCTCCTGGGACTTTTCCCTCCGTTGATCCTGATAGCGCTCTTTGCTGCTCTCGCATGGAAGCTCACGGGGCGAAAGCTTGCAATTTTTACCTCCCTGGGGTTGCTCTTTATCTGGAACATCGGGCTCTGGTCGCCGACGCTTGCCACAATCGCCCTGGTGGTGGTGGCCACGGCAATCGCTGTAGCCATGGGCCTGCCTTTGGGAATACTGGCTGCCTTGAACGACACTTTTTACTCGATCATAAAGCCGATTCTTGACTTCATGCAGACCATGCCGGCCTTCGTATACCTGATCCCGGCGATCCCCTTTTTCGGACTGGGCCAGACATCGGCGGTTTTTGCCACGGTGATCTTTTCCATCCCTCCCACGATTCGCCTGACAGCTCTGGGAATACGACAGATCGACAAGGAGTTGATCGAGGCTTCTGACGCCTTTGGAAGTACAACTCGTCAGAAGCTCTTCAAGGTGCAGATGCCTTTGGCGTTGCCCACCATTATGGCCGGGGTAAACCAGACGATCATGCTCGCTCTCTCCATGGTTGTTATCGCCGCCATGATTGGGGCCGGGGGGCTCGGAAGCGAGGTCTGGAGGGCTATCCAGCGACTCCGACCTGGACAGGGCTTTGAAGCTGGTGTGGCTGTGGTAATTATAGCGATGATTCTGGATCGAATGAGTGCCAGTATTGCTTCGCAGAAGCGGGAGCAGTAGGGAGCACTGGAAGATACGGTGATAGTGAGCCGCCTGCGGGCTCTGTATGATAGCCGCCGGACCGGAACCCCTGGTCCGGCTAGCATGAAAACAAACCTTTCAAGGAGGAATATTGATGAGGTTTACGAAAAAAGCTCTCTTGAGCGTGTTGATGATTGCGATGGTTGCGTCCCTTGCTATGGCAGGTGGTTCAAAAGAAAAAGCGGTTGACGGTGTCGGTGGCCCTGTCAACATCGCCTACGTGGAATGGGATCGCGAAGTTGCCATCACCCACGTGGTTGGAGAGATCCTTGATCGTGCGGGATACGATGTGACGATTCGCAGCGTAGCCAACGCGGCAATGTGGCAGTCCGTGGCTACGGGGGATTCCGATTTCCACGTGGCGGCATGGTTGCCCGTGACGCACCAGATGTTCTACGGACCCGAAGGTCAGTTCACCGATCAGGTGGAGGATCTGGGTGTAACCTACAATAACGCCATGCTTGGACTGGTTGTTCCCTCCTACGTGGAAGAGAACACTGTGGAAGAGCTTGTTGCAAACGCCGGGGCCTACAACAACAAGATTGTGGGGATCGATCCCGGTGCCGGTATGATGCAGGCCACAGAGGATGCGATCGCCGACGATGTCCTCGGCTTGGGAGCCTTCGACCTCCTCGAGGGAAGCGACGCTACCATGATGTCCGCTCTTCAGGATGCGATCAGGAACAACGAGCCCATCGTTGTCACCGGTTGGGCTCCCCATATCAAGTTTGCCCGGTTTGATCTCAAGATCCTGGAAGATCCCGCAGGGATCTACGGCGGGACCGAGACGATCAACGCGATCGGACGGCTTGGTCTCAAGGACGATCTTCCCCTGGTCTACGAGTTCCTCACAACCTTTGACTGGATCTCCGTGGAGGATGATCTGATCAGCCCTGTGATGGTCATGACCGATGAAGGAATGAATCCTGAAGATGCCGCTGCACAGATTGTTGCGGACAATACCGATCTGATCAACAGCATGCTTCCCGAAGGGTTGCAGATCTAAGAACCCTGACGGGGAATCTGATGGGGCTGTCCGCGAGGACAGCCCTTTTTTTCTCTTGCGATTTTCACAGTTCGGTCTTATCGTTAGAGGGAGCCTGAAATCTGCCGGCCGCCTTTGATACGAGGGCGTGTTTGGTATATTTTGGTGGCCGCCGCACCGAACAGACCAGGTGTGGGGGCACAGAAAGGGAATGTTATGATCATCGCACGGGTAATCGGTAGCGTGGTTTCTACCATAAAAGAGCCAAAACTGGTCAGTCAGAAATTGCTCATTCTCCGGCAGTGTACTTCGTCGGGAGACCTCTCCGGTCCCGAGATGGTCGCGATCGATACCGTCGGGGCAGGCACGGGTGAGCTGGTCATTGTCGCTCTGGGCAGTGCTGCCCGGGAGACGGACAAAACCGAAGGTGCTCCGGTTGACGCGGCAATCGTGGGTGTAATCGATTCACTTGAAGTTGAGTCGGGGGAAACCTTCCGAAAAGAATAGGAATCACAGGTCGTTTCCGGGGCGACGTCCCGGAAAGACAGGCGATACAGACATGACAGGACAGAAAGAGGAGGCAGAGGAATGGCATCAGTTCAGATGATCGCGCTGGGGATGGTAGAGACCAAAGGGTTGGTCGGTTCGATTGAGGCAGCCGATGCAATGGTGAAGGCAGCCAACGTGCAGCTTATCGGAAAAGAGTATATCGGCGGTGGTTTTGTTACCGTCATGGTTCGAGGTGATGTGGGTGCGGTGAAAGCAGCGACCGACGCCGGTGCAGCGGCAGCGCAACGAATTGGCGAACTGGTAAGCGTTCACGTGATTCCCCGACCCCATGGCGATGTGGAGTCAATCCTGCCAAAAATCAGTTCCTGATTGTGATGCGGCATGACGGGACGGCAGAAGGGCTTTCATGAGAGATAGTCGCACCATGCTTAGTGTCGGCGTAGATGTCGGCACCACGACAACACAGGTCGTCTTCTCTCGGCTGGAGCTTTACAATGTCGCCCGTCCCGGTCAGATTCCGCGCATTGAGGTTAGCGCTCGGTCGGTGCTTTTCACCAGTGATATTTCCTTTACCCCCCTGATATCGCCCGATGAGATCGATTCTGATGCTCTTGTGGCGATTGTGGAGCGGGAGTACGGCAAAGCCGGCATGACCCCTGAGATGGTCGAAACCGGTGCGGTGATCATAACCGGGGAAATTGCCCGGACAAAAAATGCCGACGTCATGCTGGAAGCCCTTTCGGATTTCGCTGGAGATTTTGTCGTCACCGTGGCGGGGCCGAATGTGGAGGCCCAGATAGCCGGCCGTGGTTCTGGTGCTGCTGCGTATTCGGCAGAGCACTATACCCAGGTGACCAATATCGACATTGGGGGGGGCACGGCCAACGCGGCGATCTTCAAAATGGGAAGAAACGTGAGTGCCTCGGCGATGGCTGTCGGAGGGCGCCAGGTTATCCTGGAAGGAACGTCGGGAATCGTGCGGCGGATCGCCGGGCCCGGAAGGGCCATCATTGACGCTTTCGATATTCCTTTGCAGGAGGGGCGGCCTGCGGAGTTGTCGGTGCTGGAGGATTTCTGCGATCGCATGGCCGATCTGACGGCAGATCTCGCCCAGGGGATACGGCCCTCCCTGGGAGATGCGGTCCAGCTGAGTCCTCCTCTGACAGCATCGGAGGAGTCAACCACGGTGTTTCTCTCGGGGGGCGTAGCCAGGTATTTCTACGAGCCCCTGGAGATCAGTTCGATCGCCGATGTGGCAGTCCACAACGATGTGGGACCCCTTTTTGCCCGATCTCTGCGGCTCAACCCGCGTTTTCGGTCAATGAAGGTAATCCCTCCGGGGGAGACCTTGAGGGCTACCGTCCTGGGTGCTGCAAGTCAGACAATAACCCTGAGTGGAAGCACGATTTGGACCGATGGGGATATCCTGCCGCTCAGGAATCTGGCGGTGATCTATCCACAACTTGAGCAGGATGATTTCGATAATCCCGGCCGGTTTTCTGCGAGTACCGAGGCGGCGGTGCGACGTTGGGATCAGCACACCCGGGAGATCGGTTTTGCTCTGGCTCTCGACGTACCGCAGGAGATGAATTACCGCAGACTCTCCTCCATTGCTGAGGGTCTGGGGCAATTTTATGATGCGGTGGTTCCCGAGGGAATGCCGCTGGTGCTCGTTCTGCAACGTGATTTTGCCCAGAGTCTGGGGCAGACCATCAAGGCGCTGCGCGGGGATATCCCGGTGATCAGTATTGATCAGGTCGGGCTGGGCGAGGGTGACTTTATCGATATCGGGGAGCCGATTCTGGGAGGGCGGGTGGTTCCGCTTTCTATCAAGACCTTGGTGTTTTATCAATGATCCGGCACGAAGCAAAAAAAGGAGAAGGGGAATGATCCTAAAGACCAAGCTGTTCGGTACGACCTATCAGTTTCATAGCATAAAGGAGCTGTTGGCCAAGGCGAACGAGATTAAATCGGGTGATCAATTGGCGGGTATCGCCGCCGAGAACGCCTCTGAACGGGTAGCTGCACGGTTTGTTCTGGCAGAACTCCCGTTACGGGTGCTCAGAGAGAATCCAGTGGTTCCCTACGAGGACGATGAAGTCACGCGGATCATTCAGGATCAGGTGAACGTCTCAATTTATACCGGGATCAGCGGGTGGACCGTGGGAGAGCTCCGGGAATGGCTTCTGAATGATACCACCACGGGGGATATGATCGTCCGGGTTGCGCGGGGTCTCACTTCGGAGATGATTGCGGCAGTGACAAAGCTCATGTCGAACATGGACCTCATGCTGGCTGCCTCAAAGGTGCGTGTTGTGGCAAAGAACGCCAACACCATCGGGTTGCCGGGAACACTGGCCTCCCGTAATCAGCCTAACCATCCCACCGATTCCGTGGAAGGTATCCGGGCTGCGCTCTACGATGGCTTGAGCTTTGGTTCCGGTGACAGTGTGATCGGAATAAACCCTGTGGACGATTCCCTGGCGAGCGTCTCCCGGCTCCTGGAAATGACCTGGGAGGTGATCGAGCGCTGGGAGATTCCCACCCAAAACTGTCTCCTTTCTCACGTTACCACCCAAATGGATGCTCTCAAGAAGGGCGCTCCTGCGGGGCTTATCTTTCAAAGTATTGCCGGTACCGAGCTTGCCAATACCAGTTTCGGGGTGACCGTGAACATGCTCGATGAAGCCTACGACATGGCCAAGAAGTACTGTGTAACGCCCGGGCCGAACTACATGTATTTCGAGACTGGCCAGGGAGCCGATCTTTCGGCCGATGCCCATCACGGTGCGGACCAGGTCACCCTGGAAGCCCGGAAATACGGCCTGGCAAAACGGTACGAACCCTATCAGGTAAACTCTGTGGTGGGTTTCATCGGCCCTGAGTACCTCTATGACTCGGTTCAGATCATTCGGGCCGGGCTGGAAGACCACTTCATGGCCAAGCTTTCGGGGATTTCCATGGGGGTGGACGTGTGCTACACGAATCATGCCCGGGCAACCCAGAACGATATCGAGAATCTGGCGGTGCTTCTCTCGGCGGCGGGGTGTAACTTCTTCATCGGTGTTCCCCTGGGAGATGATCCAATGTTGAGCTACCAGAGCACCAGTTTCAACGATGCGGCCAGTTTGCGGCGGTTGCTGAACTTGCGGCCCTTGCCCGAGTTTGAGCGGTGGATGGAGAAGATCGGGCTCATGGAAGACGGCGTTCTCACCGAAAAAGCCGGGGACGCTTCGTTCTTCCTGCAACGGTAGGGCACACGGAAAAAGGAGCATAGACATGGAACAGACCAAGCATGATATAGAGGCTATCGTTCAGGCAGTGTTAAAGGAGCTGGGCGGATCACCGGGAGCGACTGCCGCTGGTTCTGCCGGAAAGGCTCAGGTCGCTTCCCCGGAAGGGGGCGTTGTTATCGACCTGGATGACCCCACCACCGTCGAGGCCCGCCAGGAAATCGGAGTACAGAATCCTGTTGATCCAGAGGGCTTGAAGAATCTGAAAGCCGCCTCGGGCGCGCGCATTGGGGCTGGCCGGGCGGGATCCCGTCCCCGGACCAAATCGCTCTTGCTCTTCCAGGCGGATCACGGAGTAACCCAGGATGCGATCTATTCCGATGTCCCCGACGAGGTCATCGAAAAAATGGGGCTCTTTTCTGTGCAAAGCAAAGTTGAGAACCGGCAGCAGTACCTCATGAGGCCTGATCTGGGGAGGGAGCTCTCCGATGAGGCGAAGGCGCTGGTGGCCGAGAAATGCACGAAAAATCCCCAGGTGCAGATCGTCGTGGGCGATGGCCTGAGCGCTGCTGCCATAAACAACAATGCGCCGGAGATTCTTCCCGTTATCCAGCAGGGGCTGAAATCAGCGGGTATCTCTTCGGGCACTCCTTTCTTCATCAAGTACGCCCGGGTGGGGGTGATTAACAGCGTAAACTCCGTTCTTGGGGCCGACGTAGTGATTATCCTGATCGGTGAACGACCCGGCCTGGGGGTTGCCGATGCGATGAGCGCCTACATGGGCTGGAAACCTGCCAAGGGAAAGACCGACGGAGAGCGTGATGCTTTTTGCATGATTACGACCCAGGGTGGAACGAACCCCCTTGAGGCGGGAGCCTATATTGTGGAGCAGGTCAAAAAGTATCTCCAGTACCAGGCAAGCGGTGTAGATCTCCGGATGAAGATTTCCGGCGAGCAGGGCTGAACGAGGAGGATGAGAAGATGGCTACCCTTGATCCAATAAAACCAACTATTTTGGCAGTTCGGCTTATCCCGAATGTTCACACCGATTTTGCAAAGCGGCTGGAGTTGAGACCGGATCAGCGAAGCATTGCAATTATCACCTGCGATATGGATGATCCCCTCTACGTGGCGCTGGACGAGGCCACAAAGATGGCCGATGTGGAGGTCGTCTACGGACAGAGCTTCTATGCCGGATCGGCTCACGCGTCGGGTAAACTGTCGGGAGAGGTGATCGGTATTCTTGCCGGAAACGATCCCGCCGAGGTTCGATCGGGCGTCAACGCCTGTGTGGCCTATTGCGAGGAAAGCGCCTGGTTTTACTCGGCCAACGATGATGATTCGATCGCTTTTTTCCCCCATACCATTTCACGAACAGGATCGTTCTTGAGCAAGATGGCCGATATCCCCCTGGGGACACCCCTGGCGTATCTCATTGCTCCACCGATTGAATCGACCTTCGCCATCGATGCGGCGCTGAAGGCAGCTGACGTGGAGATGAAGGAGTGGTTCAAGCCGCCCTCGGAGACAAACTTTGGTGGAGCTCTTATGGCGGGTTCCCAGAGCGCCTGCAAGGCTGCCTGTCAGGCCTTTTCCGATGCGGTGGTGGAAGTTGCGGCCCATCCGCTGAAGTACTGATTGGAAACGGTTCTGGAAAGGGGGAGGAATGCAGGAAAAGCAAACCTTTGATGCGGATCTGCTTTCGATTCAGGAAGCGAGGGAGCGGGCTGTTGCTGCTCGTGCTGCTCAACGGAAGTTTCTGAAGGCGTCGCAGCAGGAGGTGGACCGGATCTGCGCCGCCATGGCTGAGGCTGCGTTTAAGGCATCGGAACGGCTGGGACAGATGGCCCACGACGAGACGGGCTTTGGTGTCCCCGCTCATAAACGCGTGAAAAACGAGTTCGCCAGCAAGACTCTCTGGGAATCCATACAGAATATTCCCACCGTTGGCGTGATCGAGCGGGACGAGGCGCGCAAGGTTGTAAAGATCGGTTGGCCCGTGGGGGTGATTGCAGGGTTAATTCCTTCAACCAACCCGACTTCCACGGCAATGTATAAAATCCTCATCGGGGTGAAGGCTCGCAACGCTGTGATCATCGCACCCCATCCCTCGGCGAAAAAGTGTTCTCTGGAGACGGTGCGCATTATGGCTGAAGCGGGGGAACGGGCCGGAATGCCTCCCGGACTGGTCAGTTGCATGGAACAGATCTCTCTGGAAGGGTCCCGGGAGTTGATGCAGCATTATGCGGTGTCACTGATTCTTGCTACCGGAGGAACCCCCATGGTTCGGGCAGCCCATAGCATGGGAAAACCTGCGATCGGGGTTGGTCCGGGGAATGTCCCTGTCTACGTAGACCGGAGCGCCTACGTCCGGAAGGCTGCTCAGGATATCGTCAACAGCAAGGCCTTCGATTGTTCCGTGATTTGTGCTACCGAGCAGGCTGTTGTGGCAGACCGACCCATTGCGGAGCAGTTGCGACAGGAGATGCGTGCTGCCGGGGCGCACTGGGTGAACGCTGAAGAACGGAACGCTCTGGAGCGAACTCTTTTTCATTCCAGCGGCGCCATGAACCCCAAGGCTGTGGGGAAGACTCCGCAGCAACTGGCTGCCCTGGCGGGGTTTTCTGTCCCTGATCATGCCCGGGTGCTTGTGGCTGATCTGGAGGGGGTCGGGAAGGAATACCCTCTAAGTGGGGAAAAGCTCACCACTGTCCTGGGGTTCTACGTGGAGGATGATTGGCATGCCGGGTGCGAACGGTGCCTGCAGCTGATCCGCTACGGAGGCGACGGCCACTCCCTGGTGATTCACGCCACCGATGAAGAGGTTGTTGAGGCCTTCGGTTTGGAAAAACCGGTCTTTCGCATTCTGGTAAACACCTGGGGAACCTTGGGCGCCGTGGGAGCAACGACGGGCGTGATGCCCTCCATGACCCTTGCGCCTGGTGGTGTCGGCGGGGCGGTGATGAGCGGAAATATTACCGTGACGCACCTTCTGAACGTAAAGCAGCTGGCGACGATGACCCTGGAACCTCCCGAGGCCGCAAAGAGTCTCGCTCCGGGGGTGAAGGCTGTGTCGGACGGCCAGGGGAGTGCCGGTACGTCTACCCACTCACCAGAGCTGATCGCCGATATCGTTCGCCAGGTTCTGGCGGAGATATAAGGAGCTGGTAGATGGCTGATGAACCAAAAAAAGGTGGCAAGAAGAACGATCCTGTCCAGCCCGAACTTGATTCGGTTGAGGAGGGGGGGCTGGCGCAGGGCGATACCGCCGGGCAAGAGAAAGATGCCCGGAAGGGAAACAGCAAAGGCAACAAAAATAAAGGCGAGAGTAGCGGGGAAGACGGCGGGAAATCGGAACAATCCGGTTCTTCATCACCAAAAAAAGAGAAACCTGAAAAGGAGCAGACAATGGCAGACGTACAGATGATCGCGTTGGGAATGATCGAGACCAAAGGGCTTGTCGGAGCAATCGAGGCAGCCGATGCGATGGTAAAGGCAGCAAACGTAAAGCTGATTGGTAAAGAATATATTGGTGGCGGTCTGGTTACTGTCATGGTTCGGGGAGACGTAGGTGCTGTTAAAGCTGCTACCGATGCCGGAGCGGCCGCTGCGCAGCGGATCGGGGAGCTGGTGAGCGTTCATGTAATTCCTCGGCCCCACAGTGATGCCGAGATGATTCTGCCGAGCGCGAAATAATACTGTGCCGGTGTGCACCGAGGGGGAGGGGATCCTATGGCAGGCAAGAAAAAACTATACACCGAGGATTCGATCCGTGATCTGGGACGAAGCGGTAGCTGTTCCCTTCTGATCCTTGAGCCAGGGGATATCATTACGCCCCTGGCCCGGGATTTGGCGAGGGAGCTTTCCATCGAGGTTCGGCGTCGTCCCGCTTCGAGCCAGGGTGATTCCGGTGAAGGCCGGCCCGGGGCGAACCAGGATGCTCTGGCGGCTCCGCCCCCGGTGGCGAAGGAGCTTTCTTCCCAGAGGGGTATCAAGGTCGTGAATGGCCGGGAGGTATCGTTGCCTCCCTTCGCCTTCGATATCGGCCGGCCCGAGATGGATGTTCGGTGCGGAGATGTGATCACCTCGGCCGATGGAGCTCCTCTGGCAGCGGGGTTCCTCTCGCTCCAGAAAGGATCCTTCCCCTGGACCTTTCATTACCATGAAGTTCAGTACGTGCTGGAAGGGGAGTTGCATATCGGGACTCGGGAGGGAACGATCGTGGGCAAGCCGGGCGATATCCTCTACGTGCCCCACGGAACGGCGATAACCTTCGGGACTCCTTCCTGGGCGAAACTCTTTTACGTCACATACCCGGCTGACTGGGCGATGCCGTCGTGAAAAAAGGCAAAGCTATGCCGTTGTACACCGAGGAAGCCCTGAGGCACCTCCTGGGGCCGCCCCGGGAGGGGATGAAGCTTTCGCTACCCCGGGGATCCCGCTTCTCTCCGGCGGCACAGGACTTTCTGAACCACTGGAAGGTGGCAATCGCTTTTGATGATCCCTCGGGTTCCCTTCCTTCCGGTGAGAAGGAGGCCTCGGGGATGGCTGATTCCGGGTGGGATCGCCCCGGTGAGTTTCCTGTCGTTCTCTCGGGAGATGCTCCTCGTTGCGCGCTGTGTGGTTCCGGTGTGAAGGAAAAACCGGAACATATGACGCAGGTCGATGCCGAAAGGTTTGATGCAAAGAACAGTCCCCGGATACGCTTTCGGGGCAAAATGGACAGCCTGAATGCCTGGGTTATGCTGACAGCGTCCCGGGCCAGGACGGCGGGGTATCCAAAACTGGTGGAGCATCTGGCCACGGTGGCGGCCTATTGCCGGGAAATAATGAGCGCCGAGTATAATCTGCGGCCTGTAGCGCCGATCCAGGTAGCTGGATTCGACGAGGCTGCTTTGCGGAAGGCTACCCACGATCCGCAGAAAGAGCTGGGGGTGCCACACCTGGCGCCTGCTGTAGAGGATGCGGAACTGCTTCATTGGCTCAATGTGCTGCGAACCCAGGTGAGGGAGACGGAGCTTGTTGCGCTTGATGCCTTCCCTCCGGGGTCATCCCGGGAGCTTCCTGAGCTGGCGGTTGCGGTGAATCGCCTGAGTAGCGCCGTCTATCTGCTGGAGCTCCTGCTGGTGCGGGGAGACTACGGTGCAGGAGGTCTCCTGTGAACAGCCGACTTCTGGAGATCCTCGACAGAGCTGATCAGGTGGTGCAGGAAACGGGCCCTGTCCGGGCCGAAGGGCGTCTCTCGGTTGGAGTGGATCTGGGAACGGCCTATACCGTCATGTTTGTCCTTGATGAAGAGGGTACGCCCCTGGCGGGGGAGTACCACTTTGCTCAAGTGGTGCGCGATGGCGTAGTGGTGGATTTTCTTGGGGCCACGGATCTGGTGAGGTCCATGAAAGAGCGTCTTGAGGCTCGTCTTGGACGGGAGCTGGAGAGCGCCGCCACTTCGTACCCTCCGGGGGTTTCTCCCGGAGAGGTCCGGGCGGTGAAGTACGTTCTGGAATCGGCAGGTCTTTCCTGCAGCACCCTGATCGACGAGCCAAGCGCGGCCAACACGCTTCTGCAGGTTGATCAGGGCGTAGTTGTGGATGTAGGAGGCGGAACAACGGGGATCGCCGTGATAGATCAGGGAGAGGTGGTCTATACGGCCGATGAACCCACGGGAGGAACCCATTTCAGTCTGGTCCTGGCGGGAGCACGGAAGATCTCCTTTGACCAGGCCGAGGCGCTCAAGACGGATCCTTCCAGACATCGGGAGTTGTTTCCCCTGGTGCGGCCGGTGATGGAGAAGATCGGTTCGATCATCTCCTCCCATATTGCACCCTTTCAGGTTGACCGAGTGTACCTGGTGGGTGGCACCTGCAGTTTTGAGGGTATGGCGGGCGTTGTCCAGGCGGCCACGGGGGTAGAAACCCTGGTGCCGGGCAATCCGCTTTTTGTGACGCCCCTGGGAATCGCTTTGAACGACGGGGTCCAGACGCTGGCGCTGGCAGAAAGGAATAACTGATGACCACTGACAATTTTCAATTGAGGGCCTATTGCTATCTTGACCGGATGCAGCCGCAGTACGCCGCCTTTGTGGGTACCGTGACCCAGGGTGATCTTCCCATAGAGGGTATGGCAAGCCTTTACGTGGAGATGGCTCCAGGGAACTGGGTTTTTCGGGTGGTTGATGCGGCTGTAAAGGCCACCAGTGCTCGCCCGGGGGCTCAGATTGTGGAACGGGAGTTCGGAATGTTTGAGCTTCACTCCACCTCCCAGGAGGATGTGCTTCAGGCTGGTGAGGTGGTATTGCGGGAGCTCGGCCTGGATATGAGCCAGCGGAAAAAACCCTCGATTGCCTCGATGCAGGTGATCACCAACGTGAACGGTTACCAGGCACAGCTCCTGAACCGCTTCAGTCGGGGGATGATGCTTGTCCCGGGGGAGACCATGCTGGTCCTGGAGGTTGAACCTGCTGCATACATCAACCTTGCTGCAAACGAGGCCGAGAAAGCTTCAACGGTCAACTTGATGCACATTAGCGGAGTTGGGCGATACGGACGGCTCTGGATGGCGGGCACCGAGGCCGATGTCCTGGCTGCGCGCGATGCGGCAGTGACGGCGATAGAATCGATTGATGGTGTGTGACGGAGGCAGAAGAATGGGAAAGCGTTTTATCACAGCCCGGGATATTGATGAGTTGACGGAACGGGGAGAAACAGAGCTTTGTCTTGATGCCAATACGGTGGTTACCGATGTGGCGCGGGAGCGGGCACGGGAACGGGGTGTTTCCCTCCGCCGGGGCGAAGGCGTTGCAGCACAACAGGATGCTCCGGTATCGCCTGCCGCAGCGGGCTCGCTGGAGGCGGCCCCGGCCGATGCTGCCCTGGCGGCCGCCGTGAGGAGGGCTGTTGTGGCCCACCTGGGGCATGAACCCGCGGGATTGCAGGGCGTGATCGCCAGGATACTTCAGAAGAGGGGCTGATCCCCGTCGTTCCCTGCATGGACACGGGGGGAACGATTCCGCTAACCTGATGCGTATTCGATTGACCTTAATAAGGAGGATGAATACGTATGCAGGTAATGAAAAAGTTTTCACTGCTCCTGGTGCTGATCACTGCGGGGATGCCGCTTTTTGCCGGAGGAGCTCCCGAGTCACCCCGGGAGGCGGGGATGGTTATCGGAATATCAAAAATAGTTACTCACCCGGCCCTTGATGCCGTGGAGCAGGGCATCCTGGACGAGTTGCGGGACCAGGGGTTCGGCGATCTTTCGTTTGATTTGCAAAACGCCCAAGGTGATGTCTCCACGGCGGCCCAGATTGCTCAAAAATTCCGCGCTGATCGTGTGGCCGTGGCCGTGGGGATCGCTACGCAGACTGCCCAGGCGCTGGCGAATACCCTCACAGATATTCCTGTGGTCTTTGCCACCGTGACGGACCCGCTGGGGGCCGGCCTTGTTCCCTCCCTGGAGGGGGGTGGAGGAAACGTCACGGGAACCTCTGATATGACCCCCGTTCAGGCCCAGTTCGAGCTCATTCGCGATGTCCTGGATGCCAAACGGGTTGGGCACGTTTATGCCAGCGGCGAAGCCAACGCTGTGAGTCTGGCCGGGAAAGCCCGGGAGGCGGCAGAGTTCTTCGGGATGGATTTTATTGAAGCCACGGTGGTGAATTCCAGCGAGGTTCGCGCCGCGACACAGTCGATTCTGCACCGGGTGGACGTGATCTATGTGAGCACCGACAACACCGTGGTGAGCGCCCTGCCGGCCCTGACGGAGGTCGCCGCGATGGCCGGGGTTCCTGTTGTTGCGGCCGATACCACGAGTGCTCTCGATGGAGGGGTTCTTCTGGCCCTGGGCTTTGATTACTATGCGTTTGGCCGGGTGACGGGAGGTATGGTTGCCGAGATCCTCCAGGGGGCCAATCCTGATCTCATGCCGGTGCGATTTATAACAGACCCTGCAGATCTTGACCTTCTGGTGAATCTGGACGTGGCCCGGGAGCTTGGGCTGGTCCTTCCCGAGGCATTAATCGAACAGGCGTCGCTGGTGATCGAGGAGGGAACCCTCAGGTGATCGAGGGTATCCTTGTAGAGGGCCTCCTCTACGGCGTTATGGCGCTGGGGGTCTTCATTACCTTCCGCATTCTGAACTTCCCCGATCTCTCCGTGGACGGGACTTTTCCCCTGGGGGCGGCTATCCTGGGGATGTCTGTCCTGGCCGGGGTGCCGCATCTCCTGGGAGTGCTTCTTGCCTTCCTGGGGGGTGCTGCCGCCGGGGCTGTTACTGCTACCATTCACAATAAGCTCAAGGTTCCTAATTTGCTGGCGGGAATCCTTACCATGACCATGCTCTGGTCCGTGAATATTCGTATTTTGGGGAATAGGGCCAACCTCTCGCTCCTGCGGACACCCACGGTGTTGAGCACCGCCACGGAGTGGATCGGCGGGGTTCTTCCGTACCCCTGGTCGGTGGTGGTGTTCTTTGCCCTTCTTGCTTTTGCGCTGAAGTTTCTTCTGGACCTCTTCTTTCACACCGATCTGGGGCTTGCCCTGGGTGCGATGGGGGACAACCAGCAGATGGTGGTGAGCCAGGGAGTAAACCCCGAGATCATGAAGGTCATTGGTCTGAGTCTCTCCAACGGGCTGGTTGCTCTTGCCGGTGCTTTTGCTGCCCAATACCAGGGGTTCGCCGATGTTAACATGGGGCAGGGTATTGTTGTGGCGGGGCTCGCCTCGGTCATGATTGGCGAGTTCCTTCTCCGATCCAATCGAATCGGCCTTTTGACATTTCGTGTTCTTCTGGGATCTATCGCCTACCGGGGGATTATGTACCTGGGCCGCTACTACGGATACCACGTGCGACTGACGCCCAATGATCTTCGTCTCCTCACAGGACTTCTGATTATTCTGTCTCTCCTGGCAAGCCGCTATCAGAGCGGTCGCAGCGAACGCACGCGTCTCCAGAAGAGTTTTCTCTCATCAAAAGAGACAGGAGGGACACCGTGATTTGCCTGCAGCAGGTCGCAAAAACCTTTCATCCGGGTACGGTCAATCAGGTGAATGCCTTGCGTCCCATTACGCTCGATGTGGCCGAAGGGGACTTTATCACCCTTATCGGAGGAAACGGAGCGGGAAAAACCACGCTTTTCAATCTGATCGCCGGATCCTTCCTGCCGAGTCAGGGGACAATTCGTATCAATGATCGGAATGTAACCAACGAACCGGAGTACCGCAGAGCTCGTTATATCGGCAGGATCTTCCAGGACCCCCTTCTGGGGACAGCCGGTTCCATGACCCTCGAGGACAACATGATGATCTGTTACCGCAAAGGGATGCGGGGGTTCCGGATAAGTTTGAACCGGGAGCGGCGATCATTCTTCCGGGATCAACTTGTGAACCTCCGGATGGGGCTGGAAGACCGGATGAAGGATAATGTACGGCTTCTCTCGGGGGGGCAACGCCAGGCTCTGACGCTCCTCATGATGGTTCTCTCCCGTCCGGATTTAATTCTCCTGGATGAGCATACGGCCGCCCTGGACCCGCGAAACGCCGATCTGGTGCTGGAGTTGACCCGCCGATATATCGAGGACTACGGCCTTACGGCGATGATGATAACGCATAATATGCAGCAGGCGATTACCTGCGGTAACCGGTTGCTCATGATGGATCAGGGTGAGATTATCCTGGATCTCCGGGGAGACGAGAAACGGAATCTTACTGTGGAGGGTCTTGTTGAACGGTTTCATCAAATCCGGCATCGGGATCTGGAGAGCGACAGAGCCCGCCTCTCCTAGGGTTCTCGGCCCGGGGTTCCTCGAGGCTTCGGGCAGGCCAGGAATGAATAACAATGAGGTGAATTTGCATATTTATACAAAAACGCCCGGGAGTCCTTGCAAACGAAAGGCGCCCTACAGCATAATGGGTCCACTTTTTCCAAGGAGGGTGAGCATGAAAATTAAATTTGGCGTCCTGGGGGGCGTAGTTCTGGCACTGATGCTGAGCGCCTGTGGACAGAAGGGGGCCGATGAAATACGAATCGGTGTTCCCGGAGCTCACAGCGGTGATCTTGCGTCGTACGGTCTTCCCACGGTAAACGCTGCAGAACTTGTGGCAGAGCAGGTAAACCAGGCCGGAGGCCTTTTGGGAAAGCAGATCAGGCTCTTTGTCGAAGATGATCAGTGTCAGCCCGAGGTCGCCACAAACATAGCTGCCAAACTGGTGGGTGACGGTGTCGTTGGCGTTCTGGGGCACATCTGCTCCGGCGCAACCCGGACGGCCCTGGGAATCTATACGGGCGAAGGAATCGTCGTCGTTTCTCCTTCGGCGACCAGCCCGCCTCTGACGCAGAGCGGGGAGTTTCCCACCTTTTTCCGCACCATTGCTCCCGACGATGCCCAAGGAGCGCTTCAGGCAGAGTTTGTGGCTGAAAAACTGGGGGCACGATCGGTGGCGATCCTTCACGACGGTGGCGACTATGGCCGCGGACTTGCTGATTTTGCCCGGGAATCTCTGACAGAGAACTACCCCGACGTGAAAATCGCTCTCTACGAGGGAATAACTGTCGGTGCTGTGGACTACTCGGCAATTATCAATCGCGTGGGAGCTTCCAACGTGGACGTCCTGATCTACGGTGGGTATCATCCCGAGGCATCCCGTCTGGTTTCGCAGATGCGCTCCCAGGGTATGGACTTGCCCTTTATCTCCGGTGACGGAATCCAGGATGAAACCTTCATCGATGTGGCAGGTGCCAACGCCGAGGGTGTCTATGCTACCGGCCCTCGCGATACCAGCGGAAATCCCGTTGCCCAGGCTGCCCGGCGCGCCCATCAGGAGAAGTACGGTGAAGAACCGGGCCCCTTCTTCATGAACGCCTATTCCGGCATGCTGGCGCTGGTGAATGCAATCGAGGTGGCGGGATCCACCGATTCTGCGGCGATCCAGGAAGCTCTGCGCACGAGCCCTGTCCAGACTCCCGTCGGGGAAATCACCTTCGACGAGCGAGGTGACGCGATCGGAATCGGTTTTGCCATCTACCAGGTGCAAAACGGCGTATACGTAGAGCTGCAGTAAAAAACGCAGCACCATGCAGGCGGGCCAGCGTTGTGCCCGCCTGTTCTGATTTTATGATAGGCGGAACCCATTCATGGCAATAGACTATTTTTTCCGGTTGTTTTTTAGCGGCCTCACCAGGGGAAGCATCTACGCGCTTCTCGCCCTCGGTTACACGATGGTCTACGGGATCATCAAGCTCATAAACTTTGCTCACGGCGAGATTTACATGATAGGTGCCTTTACGGCGCTGATCATGGCGACCGTTTTTTCCTTTACGGGAATGCCCACACTGGCGATCCTGATCCTTTCCAGTATCATCGCTATGGTCTATTCCTCGGCCTATGGCTTCACTATCGAGAAGCTTGCCTACAAGCCGTTGCGTCAGGCCCCGCGTCTGTCTGTTTTGATCAGCGCAATCGGCATGTCCCTGTTTTTGCAGAATTACGTGCTTCTGGCACAAACTTCAAACTTTCTTCCCTACCCGTCGCTCCTGCCCAACGTGACCGTTCCCCGATTTCTCCGGGGTATTGTAAACGGCCCGCAGTTGATCATTTTCGGGACCACGGCGGTAGTAATGGTAGCGCTCACGGTTCTGATCAAGTTTACCATGATCGGAAAATCCATGCGGGCCACCAGTCAGGACCGCACCATGGCAACCCTGGTAGGGATCAACGTGAACAAGGTGATCAGCTGGACCTTTATTATCGGTAGTTTCACCGCAGCCCTGGGGGGAATCCTGATAAGCTCCTACACGGGGCAGATCAACTTTTATGTGGGATTTATTGCAGGAATCAAGGCCTTTGTGGCGGCGGTTCTTGGAGGTATCGGCAGTATTCCCGGCGCAGTTCTGGGAAGTCTGGTTCTTGGCATGGCCGAGGCCTTTGCCGCCGGCTATATCTCCAGTGTCTACGAGGATGTCTTTGCCTTTGTTATCCTGGTGCTGATTCTGATCTTCAAACCTTCCGGACTGCTGGGAAAACCGGAAGTGCAAAAGGTGTGATC
This sequence comes from Alkalispirochaeta americana, assembly GCF_900156105.1. Lineage (NCBI taxonomy): Bacteria > Pseudomonadati > Spirochaetota > Spirochaetia > Spirochaetales > Spirochaetaceae > Alkalispirochaeta > Alkalispirochaeta americana. Next base: position 46,343 of record NZ_FTMS01000011.1, on the reverse strand, counting down.
CATGACGGTGCAAGATATTAAAAAGACTGCCCTGGTGTCGCTGTGGTTTGTTTTTCTCACCTTCCCCATTATGGTTATCCGGGTAAACACTATTACCCAGACGGTAGTGTGGCGGTGGCACAATATGCTGTACATCGGGTTGGGAACCTTCTTCGGCGGGCTTCTGTGGCGTTTTGCCCTCTCCCGGCGAAGCCAGGGGGCAAAACAGAAGGTTAAAACCGATGATGAAACCCCTGATCTTGGGGAGGCTCTTGCGGCCGATGGTGGCTGGAAAGAAAAACTTCTCGTCCTGGCTCGGACGCCGGTTCTTCGCAAGGGAGCGATGGTGGCACTCCTGGTGGCGGCCCTCATCTTCCCTCTGGTGGGATCTCTCTACCAGACGAACATCATGATCTCGGCCCTGATTTACGTGATCCTCGCTTTGGGGCTGAATATCGTTATCGGCCTCGGGAATATGCTCCACCTGGGATACATCGCGTTTTTCGCCGTGGGTGCCTACACCTACGGGTTGCTCCACCACTATTTTGGTCTGGGATTCTGGTTCGCCCTTCCCTTGGGCGCCCTTTTCAGCATGGTTGCGGGGGTGCTCCTGGCACTTCCTGTTCTTCGCCTGCGGGGTGATTATCTGGCCATTGTTACCCTGGGATTCGCCGAGATCGTGCGAATCGTCCTGAACAATGCCCGGGAGCTCACGGGGGGGCCTGCCGGAATCAGCGGGATTGCGCGGCCTTCCTTCTTCGGTGTTACCATGAATCTCTCCCAGGTCTCGACCTACATCTACTACATCGTACTTGGTGCTGTGGTTCTTACGGTTTTTGTTGTCTGGCGCTTCGAGAACTCCCGCCTGGGCCGGGCTCTGGTAGCCATGGGGGAGGACGAAATAGCCGCAGAAGCCATGGGTATCGACATTGCCCGAACAAAGCTCACGGCCTTTGCCCTGGGCTCTCTCTGGGCAGGAGCTGCCGGTGTGATCTTTGCATCCCGGACAGCTTTTATAAACCCTGCAAGTTTCACCGTCTGGCAATCCATTATCGTCTTGTCCTGCGTGGTTTTGGGAGGGATGGGGTCCATTCCCGGCGTTATTATTGGCGCTCTGGGGCTGATTCTTATTCCTGAATACCTGAGGGCTTTTTCGGACTATCGGATGCTGATCTTTGGCGCGGTGCTTGTGGTGATGATGGTTTTTCGTCCCGGCGGGCTGATCCAGAAGAAACGCCGAGCTTATACCTTTCACGGGGAGGCCCAGGAATGAGCCGGATTCTCGAAGTAAAGAACATGACCATGGACTTCGGTGGTCTTCGTGCGGTGAACCGCGTGAACATCGGAATGCAACAGGGCGAGATCATCGCCCTGATTGGCCCCAACGGCGCGGGCAAGACCACCTTTTTCAATTGTGTCACCGGAGTCTACACCCCAACGGGCGGCGATGTAATGATCTGCCCCCCCCAGGGAGAGTTGCAATCGATAAAAGGGGCAAAACCCAGTCGCATTTCCGCCAAGGGCCTGGCCCGGACCTTCCAGAATATACGGCTCTTTCCTAACATGACCGTTCTGGAAAACGTGATGATCGGTCGCCACAATCGGCTCAAGACAGGAATCGTGGGGGCAATTTTCCGTCCCCCCGGAACAAAAGCGGAGGAGGAGCAGGTTCTTCACGACAGCTACGAGATTCTAAAAAAACTGAATCTTGGGCAGTATGCCAATGATTTGGCCCGAAACCTTCCGTACGGTGCCCAGCGGCGTCTGGAGATTGCCCGGGCTCTGGCAACGGAGCCTTTTCTGCTCCTGCTGGACGAACCTGCGGCGGGAATGAATCCGCAGGAGACCAAAACGCTGGAGTCGCTGATACTGAAGATACGCGACACCGAGAAGGTTTCAATCTTTCTGATCGAGCATGATATGAGCTTGGTCATGTCCCTGTCGGAGCGGATCTATGTGATGGACTACGGAAAAATGATAGCCACGGGAACGCCCGAGGAAGTTCGCAATGATCCCGCAGTAATCAAGGCCTACCTGGGGGAGGACGTCAGTGCTTGAGCTCCGAAACATCAGCACCTACTATGGAAACATTCAGGCTCTCAAGGGGATAGACCTCGTCATAGACCGGGGAGAGATTATCACGCTCATCGGCGCAAACGGAGCTGGTAAATCGACAACGCTCATGTCAATCTCCGGCGTTGTTCCTCCCCGGGAGGGGGAGCTGGTCTTCGAGGGGCAATCCCTCCTGGGGGTTGATCCCGATCGTATTGTGGGGAGGGGTATATCCCAGGTCCCCGAAGGACGGCGCATTTTTCCCCACCTCACGGTGCGGGAGAACATCGATATGGGCGCTCTGCTCCGGCGCGACCGGGATGGAATAAAGCGTGATCTTGAGTACGTCTATTCGCTCTTCCCTATTCTCGCCGAGCGGCGAGGGCAGGCCGGGGGGACCCTCTCGGGAGGTGAGCAGCAAATGCTGGCGATTTCCCGGGCGATCATGGCTCGTCCAAAACTGCTGTTGCTGGATGAACCGAGTCTGGGGCTGGCCCCGCTGATCGTACAACAGATTTTTGAGATCATTAGCCAGATAAACAGCGAAAACGGAACGACGATCTTCCTGGTGGAGCAAAACGCCAACCAGGCGCTTAAAGTCGCGCACCGGGGCTATGTAATGGAAAACGGTCGGATAACGCTGTCTGATACAGCCGCGAACTTGCTGGAAAATCCCGAGGTGAAAGCCGCCTATCTCGGCGTTTAGCGAGTATAATAGAGCCAGACCGGTTTTCGATGATGCTCATGAGGGGGCTTGCCCTCGTGGGCGGGTGATATACCAAGGGAAGAAAGGGCGTCAAATGCTGGTAAAGAACATCATGAGTCGCAATTTGTTTGTGGCCCATCCAAAGACAACCGTCACGGATGCGCAGGAGACGATGCGCCGGGAGAATATTCACCACCTTCCGGTGATCGACGACCATACAAAAAAGCTGGTGGGAATTGTGAGTGAGAAGGATCTCCTCTACGCGTCTCCATCGCCGGCCTCAACGCTGGATGTCTACGAGATGACTCGCCTCCTCTCGAAGCTCTCCGTGGGGAGTGTGATGGCCAAGAAAGTTGTCTCGGCCCATCCCCAGGATCTGGTGGAAGATGCAGCCCGAAAAATGGTGGACCATGATATCGGTTGTCTTCCTATTGTGGACGAAGATAATTATCCCGTGGGAATCATCACCGAGTCCGATATGTTCCGCCTCTTCATTGATCTCTTTGGCACGCGTGAAAAAGGGCTGCGAGCCACCTTGCGGATCCCCGAGGAGCCGGGAGAGCTGGCAAAGCTTGGAAGCGACGTGTCCGATCATAACGGCAATATTGTCTCTATTGGCACCTGGCCCGGGGAGCGACCCACCGATGCCCTCTGCATCATGAAGGTCACCGGCATGACCCGCGAACAGTTCCTCTCTTCCGTGGAAAAACATATTCTCGAGGTAATTGATATCCGGGAAGTGTAATTTTTGATTTATTTTGCTGATATCCCTCAGCAAAGTTGCCCGTATCTGTTATACTGAAGGACAGATATGAGAAATTTTCTAACCCACTTCTTGGGCCACAAGGTCGGCGCTGTTCGTGTTGTTCCCTTGGGGCTCAAGATCGTGGCAGTATTCGTGATTTTTCTCCTGATCTCCAACTTCACCACGAACTATCTCAATCTTATCCTCAACAGGGGAGAGCAGATACGGCTCCTGAACCAGCTTCTGGTAAAAGATCTCAAGGAGCTCCATGTCTTTGCCAACAACCAGCGGGAAATATTTCTTTTCAACCCCGACGAAGAGGCTGCCGTTACCAGCATGGCCGCTGCAGCGCAGCGTAACCACAGGGGCGAGCGGTCGCTGAGTCTCGGTGTTGATCCCCGGGGAGATATTTTTTTTCTGGCTGGCACCGCCACAAAAGACGGTTCCTTTCCGGACCGCAGGGCCCTGAATGAGATGGCCTCAGCCCTTGAAAACGGAGTTGAGGAAGGAACCCTGCGGTTCCGCTACGGGGATTTCAGCTACTTCGGCGTCTACAAGTACAACCAGGCCTGGGGATTTTTCCAGATCCGGGCGGAGGAGCTTTCCGAGTTTTACGCTGACTCCGCGGAAATTTTCCGCAATGTCTCAGGGATTATTCTTTTCGTAACGATGATCTTCGCCGTTATCGGAATTCTCATAATCCGGCATATCCTGCGTTTTGTGCGGGTCATCACGGACAACATCATGAAGATGCACGAAGATCAGGCGCTCTCGCTCATGGAGCTGGAGGGAGCGCCCAACGACGATGTGACCTACCTGGGAATGGCGTTCAACTCTCTCTCCAACACCATCGACAACCTCATGACAATCTTCAAGAAGTTCGTTGCCCGGGATGTGGCGGCCAAGGCTTACGAGGAACGAGAAATTCGTCTGGAAGGGGTAAAGCGGGATCTGACGATCCTCTTCACCGATATCAAGAACTTCACCTTCATGACCGAGGCCCTGGGGACTGACATCATCAAGCTCCTGAACATCCACTACGATCAGGCAATTCACCATATTCATGAGGCGGGTGGCGATATCGGTTCCATCATTGGCGACGCCTTGCTCGCTGTTTTTGGCACGGTTGAGGCTGACTCTACTCCGAAAAGTGTCCAGGCCCTGCAGGCTGCCTTTGCGGTAAACCGGGTGGCCGCATCGTTGCGGCGGGAGATGCGGAAGCGGCGTGATCAGATCATGGAGGAGCGGGGTTTTCTCACGGAAGAGGAGCAGTACGTCTACCGGGCGGTGCTTCTGGATGTGGGCGTCGGTCTCGACGGAGGAATGGTATTCTACGGAAACATCGGCAGCTACGAGCGTATGGTGAATACCGTTATCGGGGACAATGTGAACAGCGCTGCCCGTCTGGAGGGGCTTACCCGGTTCTACAAGGTTCCTCTCGTTTGTTCGGAGTACGTGAAGGATGAAGTTGAGGCCTTCACCGATCAGTACGCCTTTGTAGAACTTGATCTTGTCCAGGTGAAGGGAAAGACCCAGGGCAAGAAGATCTTCTGGCCCCTGGAGGCAACATCTCTGGACGAGGAATTTCGCCGGGGAATCGCTCATTTTTCCGAAGCTCTGAATCTTTACTATCAGGGGGCATGGCCGGAGGCTTTTTCCCTCTTCCAGGCCTCGTCGCTTCCCGTGGCAAACATTTTCAAGGAACGCATCCATGGTCGAGAGGCCCCGGAAGGGTGGGATGGAATATGGACAATGACAGAGAAGTAGAAAAGGTCCATTCACAGTCGCAAATCCTGGCCAGGAGCAAGGAGCGGTTTCTCCAGGATATCATGAGGGAGTTCCGCCAGGGTCAGGACCGGTATGACCTTGAGGCGGAATTTGCCAAGACAAAAAAAAACCGGAGCCTCATCATTCCCTTGTCTATTCTGTTGCTGGTGGTGGTTTTTTCTGTGGTAGTCATCATGGTTACCCGCTTCATAGAGGAATCGAGCCTGGCTATTGCCATGGATATCGATGATTTTGCCGATGTGAACCTGAGAGATCTCCTGGACGAAGCTCAACGCTTGCAAAACCGCTACGATATCACGATCAGAGAACGAAATCGCTTGACCAATGAACGGGATGGACAGGTGCGTTCCCTTGAACGGAGTCTTGAGCGGGAGCTCTCGCTTCTGGGTGACTCGGGGTTGGCCCCCCGGGAACGGACGCTTCAGGCGGCAAGGCTTCGACAGGAAACTGAGCAGCAGATTATGCTGGTTCAGGAAGAGTTCGTCCGGGCCGATCGCCTTCTGGCAGAGGAAATGGAAGAGCTGGAGGCTGCGATTGCGCAGTATGACAGCCGCCAGCTGGAGCGGGCCCGGGAACAGGAAGAGGTTCTGAATAATCAGCAACGGCTTTTCGAGATGGAGATGCAGCAGCTCCGCGATCGCTATGAAGGGGAGATTGATCAACTCCTCGCCGGTCACCGCCATGAGCTAGAGGCCCTTGAAGCTCATCAGAGGGAGGTCGTGGCTGCCCTGCGGGCACGGAATCGCGAGAATGAAGCGTTCCTGCGGAACCGCTTTGACCCGGACCTCTCTCGTGACCCCGTGGCACCTCTTCTGGATGCCCCCCTGGATGCTCCCGAAGCATGGGCCGAGCCCGGTGAGTACCGAACTGTCCTGGCCGAGACCGATATTGCTGATCGTCGTGACTACAACGACTTTGTTTCCCGCCATGAGGAGCTTCGGAAACTGCTTGGACGCCTCCGGCAGATTCCCTACGAGAACTCTCTTTCTCCCGCCCTGGCTCAGCTTGAGGTTCGGCTTCAGCACCTGGTGAGCGGTTACGAAATGGTCTGGCGGGGTCTGGGGGATCTGGTAGAAGAGAGAGGTGATGCGCTCCAGCGGAAAGCCGATACTCTGAAAGCTCGGGAGGAAGCCCTGGAGCGGTTCCATTACGCCCTGGACGAGTTGAGTCTGATTCAGGGAGAGAGTGGCTACATCCTCGATCCCAGAGATCCTGAAGCAATACACGTCTATGTTCACCCCCTGGTTGCGCTCCCGCAAGAGGCGCTGGGATATGTCTTCCGCCGTGATGATGAGCTGGTGGGGCGGGTTCAGTTCTACGAAGAAGATGGTCAGGTTTGGGCCCGGAGCGAGGATGAGGGGTTGCGCGCCTTTGATCGCATTCTGATTGATCTTCAGGGGGGGGAATAGTATGAGTGGTGGCAAAGCGTTTTATCGGACCAGGTTGCTCATCCAGGTTGCTCTGGTCTTTGTCCTTCAGGTTCTCCTGCTGGATCACGTAGCTGCGCAGGATACCGTTCCTCTCCAGAGAGAGCTCGAGGATCAAGGGTACACCGTCATCTCCTTTCAACAGGAGGGGCCTCGTGTTGTGGGAGAGCTCCGGCACCACCAGAACTTCTCTGTTTCAATTTCTTCCACCACGGGGCTGGGTCCTGAAGAGATCGGCCGCTTCCTTCAACTGCACGAGTTTCTTGCTGCCTTGCCAGGGTTGCAAATTGGAAGGGTGCGTCTCTCCGTAGAAGGTCGGCGTATTACCGCGGGGGTTGTTCCTCGTGAATATCTCCTTCAGGGGGTTGATTATCGCCCCTATCTTCCGGGGGGGATGCGATTTGTCTTTGAGGATTCCTGGTCCTATGATTTTCGGCTTATGGTAGAGAACTTTTCTCTCCGTATCCACGGGCAGTTTTTGACGCCCCGGCAGCTCTCTGAACGGGTGGTGGGGGCTGTGGAAAACCCTGCCGGATATATCAGGAGTTCCGATCCCTACTACCTGGCGCAGCGTCTTGAGCAGCAGCAGCGGGATATGGAGGCCCTTGAGGAGGCTCTCAGGGTGGCTCTGCGGGAGCAAACCCGACTGATGAAGGACCAGCGGCTGGCTCAGGAAAGTGCTCTGGCCGAGCGTGCGGAGGATCTCTCCCGGGTATTTCGGGAAAACTTTGAACAGGTATCGGAGGAGCTGGATATGGTCCGGCGGGGTGTGGTATTTCTGGAGGGGCGCTCGTTTTTCGGATCCCTCCGTGAGATTTCGCCCCGTGCGCTCTCGGCGACACTTGAGCTCCTGCAGGAGGAGCCCTCGCTTGATCCCGATCAGGTGCGGGACAGGGTCAATCAGAAGCTCCCCGAAGGCGATCCTCCCCTTCACCGGCGCCATGTCGAGGCAGTCCTTGCGGTCTATCGGGGAGAGCTTCCCGGGAGGTAGACAATCACCGCTCCTTTGGTGTATATATCGGAAAACGTGGTATGTATATGACCCGTGTGAGCGTTCCTGCTCCTCTCGTCCAGCGGGTTCAGAAGGAAAAACCAACCTGTTATATCTGTCGTTGTAAGTCAAAGGAGTATAACAGGGAGTACTATAAGGAAGAGTAACGCATGAATGAAACAGTGAGAAAGATGCGCAACATAGGCATCAGTGCCCACATTGATAGTGGAAAAACCACGCTGTCCGAGCGCATTCTGTTTTTTTGCCAGAAGATTCACGCCCTTCACGAAGTTCGGGGAAAAGATGGGGTCGGGGCAACCATGGACTCCATGGAGCTCGAGCGCGAACGGGGAATCACCATCCAGTCCGCTGCTACCAACGTAACCTGGAAAGATCACCCGATCAATTTGATCGATACTCCAGGTCACGTGGACTTCACCATCGAGGTAGAGCGGGCTTTGCGGGTTCTGGATGGGGCTATCCTCATTCTTGATTCCGTGGCAGGAGTTCAGTCCCAGTCGATCACCGTTGACCGGCAGCTGAAACGCTACAGTGTTCCCCGGCTGGCTTTTGTAAACAAGTGTGACCGAACCGGTGCAGATCCTCTCAAGGTTTGTGGCCAGTTACGGGAAAAACTCGGATTGAATGCCGTGATGGCCCAGTTGCCGATCGGTCTTGAAGACAAGCACCAGGGGGTGATTGATCTGGTCAAGATGCAGGCGATTTATTTTGATGGCGACCACGGTGAAGTGCCCCGTTACGAGGCAATCCCGGATGATCTCCTTGCCCAGGCCGAGGAGTACCGTGAGGGTCTCCTTGATGCGGTCTCCATGTTCGATGAGGAGCTTATGGAAGCTGCTCTGGAAGGAACTGCCACGGAAGAGCAGATTAATGCTGCGATTCGTCAGGGGGTCTTGTCCAACGAACTGTGTCCCGTGTTTGTGGGGAGTGCCTACAAGAACAAGGGAGTCCAGGCTCTGCTGGATGCAGTCCTCGCCTATCTTCCCTCTCCCCCGGATATTACAAACCGGGCCCTCGATCTGGACAACAATGAGGAAGAGTTTGTCACCCAGTCTGACAGCACCTTGCCCACCATCTCCCTGGCTTTCAAGCTGGAGGATGGTCAGTACGGACAGCTCACCTATATTCGAATCTACCAGGGGATGGTAAAGAAGGGCTCCGAGCTCTACAACGTTCGAACCAGGAAAAAGTTCAAGGTGGGTCGGTTGATCCGGATGCACGCTGATCATATGGATGACATTTCCGAGGCCTCGGCCGGAGATATTGTTGCCCTCTTCGGGATCGATTGTGCCTCGGGAGACACCTTTTGCGATCCCAGCCTGAACGTCTCCATGACCTCCATGTACGTGCCCGAGCCTGTTATTTCGCTCTCGCTGAAGCCGAAGGACAAGGCCTCTTCCGACCGGATGGGCAAGGCCCTGGGCCGGTTCATCAAGGAGGATCCTACCTTCCGCAGCTACGTCGATGAAGAGAGCAACGAAACGATCATCCAGGGAATGGGAGAACTCCATCTGGAGGTCTACGTTGAACGGATGAAGCGGGAGTACAAGGCCGACGTTGAGACGGGTATGCCCCAGGTTGCCTACCGCGAGACGATCTCTGCCCGAGCCGATTTTGACTACACTCACAAGAAACAGACCGGTGGTTCGGGGCAGTACGGCCGTGTTGCCGGCTACATTGAGCCGCACCCTGAGGAACAACATTACGAGTTCATCAACAAGATCAAGGGTGGCGTGATCCCCAATGAATATATTCCCTCCGTTGACAAGGGTTTTCGGGTTGCCATGGAGCGGGGAACCTACATCGGGTATCCGGTAGTAAACATCCTGGGCTTGATCAACGATGGAGCTACCCATGCGGTGGACTCCTCGGACCAGGCCTTTCAGACGGCAGGGCTTGGAGCGTTTCGTTCCGCCTACGAGAAGGCAAAGCCGATCGCTCTGGAGCCGATCATGAGAGTTACCGTGGAAGGTCCCACGGAGTTCCAGGGAAATATCTTTGCTACCTTGAATCAGCGACGTGGCATGATCATCGCCTCCAATGAGGATGGTATGTTCAGCGTGGTCGAGGCAGAAGTCCCCCTGGCAGAAATGTTTGGTTTCTCCACCATTTTGCGATCCCTCACGCAGGGAAAGGCAGAGTACACAATGGAATTTGCCAAATACGGAAAAGTACCGCAAAGTATAGCTGAAGAGTTGCGTGAACGGTACTTGAAGGCCAAGCGTGACGGGAATAAGTAGAAAGGAGACAGCGGGATGGTCAAGGAAGAACTCATAAGGCGTAGTCCCCTGCGGTTGCTGGAGCGCTCCATCCATGGTGGATTAAAGGATGGAGAAATTGGGGTTTTTGCCGCCCGAAAGGGAACCGGAAAGACGGCATGTCTTGTCCATATTGCGACGGATCAGTTGCTTCAGGACCGGCATGTGATCCATGTCTCGTTTGCAGGGCGAACCGATCATATAGTGAGCTGGTACGAGGATATCTTTGGTGAGATCGCCAAACGCCGGGATCTGGAACATGCCATGGACGTTCATGATTCGGCGATCCGAAACCGCATGATCATGAACTTCAGTCAGGAAGGCATCACGGTTCACCAGTTCCTTCGAAGCATTCGTGCCTTGATAGACGATGGACAGTTTCGTGCTGATGTGCTTGTGGTGGATGGCTACGATTTTTCCAAGGGAGATCCCGAAACGCTGCGAGCCTTGAGGGATTTTGCCAAAGAGAACGGGCTGGCCGTCTGGTTCAGTGCATCGGTTCATCGTGATGACAAGCGGGTTGATGAGCGGGGTGTGCCGATGGCGCTCTCTCCCTTCGTTGATTCGATCGACGTGCTCATTACGCTCACCCCCGAGAAAGATCATGTGGGGTTGCGGTTGTTGAAAGACCACGGTGATTACAGTGCCGAGGATCTTCATCTGGAGCTGGATAGCAGAACTCTCCTGATTCGCGAGGATAAGTAAGAGTTCGGTTCTTTTTCTATCGTGACCGGGTGACCCCCGCCCGGTCACAGTATTCCCTCACCGGACAGAGACTGCACCGGGGTGACTGGGGTGTGCAGATGCTTCGTCCAAATCCTACAAGCCACTGATTCAGGGGTATCCAGAACCGTTCCGGAAGGATTTTCTGCAGTGCCCGCTCGGTGTCGTCGGGATTCTTTTCTGTTACCCATCCCATCCTGTTGGAGATGCGGTGGACGTGAATATCCACACAAATCGCCGGAATCCCGAACCCAAGGGCTCTGACCAGATTGGCTGTCTTTCTGCCTACCCCGGGAAGCTGAAGCAACTCCTGCTCCGACGACGGGACACGGCCGTCGTGGGTGTGAGCGATAAGGCGTGCTATCTCCTTGATCTGTCTGCTTTTTGTCCGGTAGAACCCGGCCGGGTAGATATGCTTCTCCAGTTGTTCCAGGGAGAGCCTTTGTATCTCGTCAGGGGTGGCTGCCGTGGAAAACAGCCTTTCTGCCACCGGGAAGGTTACTTCATCGCGGGTGCGAAGGCTGATAACCGTTGCAAGCAACACCCGGAAGGGATCGGGAGGGTCTGTCCAGCTCGCTACGGCGTTTACACTGGCCTCGTAGCGACGGACCTCGTCGCACCCTGCGATGAGTCCCAGGAGCGGTTCCCAGGGCACCGGCTCTCGGGACGGTTGCTGGTGACAGGAACCAGAGGTGCTATTCGTCGTCGTCGAGGATATCGCCGGAATCCTTCTCGTGGTCATCGGCGAGATCCTCGTCCGGAAGGACGTCTGCCGAGGCCTTGCTGCCTCCCGGGGCGTACTCTTCAAGCTTGCGGAAAACAAGCTCTTCCACTTCAGCCGGTGCGATATCAAGAGAGAAGGAAACCTCGTCCACGAAAAGCTGTAGAGCGCTGTCGTAGAGCTTGCGTTCCATGATTGGCAGCTCCTTGACCTTTTTCCGCTGGTAGAGGGTTCGTACTACCGAGGCGATATCGTGTACCGACCCTTGTTTCAGAAGATCCAGGTTCATCTGGTACCGCATTTTCCAGTCTGCCGGGATGGGTTCAAACTCCTCGGAGAACATGGCCAGGGCTTTCTCTGATTCTTCGCGGGGAACGATCGCCCGGATGCCCAGTTGCTCTGCCCGGTCCACGGGGACCTTGACGGTCATGTCCGAGACAGGAATATAGATGACGTAATAGAGTACGTCCTTTCCCTTAAAAGAAATCTCCAGGATCTCCTGAATTGTGCCCACACCTTGAATTGGATAAACAACGTGCTGGCCGACTGCGAAGGTTGTTTCCTTCCCGTTGGTTTTGGCGCTCATGAGGTCAGAAGTATACTGAATTTTCCTCTTCTGGTCAAAGACCTGCAGAAAGCAGGGGGATGCCGGGCACAGAGAGGATCAGGGAAACCGAATCAGCCCCGGCAGGGGTTGACGTTCCGCGAAGGAAAGATGCTTGAAAGGATGAATATCCAGAGGATTTGGATACCACCCCTCCAGGGCATCCCGATCGATCAGGTTTATCGCCGGGGAATGGCTTACGGGAAGGACGGTCCCCGTCTGGAGCAGGATTTTCTCTGCCTGAGCCATGGTCTTGTAACGCTCTGCTCCGGTCTGTGACAGCGATTCATCGATGAGTTGATCGAAGCGGGGGTCGGAAAAACGGGCGTCGTTCAGGCTGCTGCTGCTGATCCACATCTTGAGAAAGGTGAGGGGATCCGCGAAGTCACCGATCCAGCTGATCATTCCCACTGTGTAGGTCTGTTCCCGGAGGGCCTCAAAATAATCGGGATAGGGGGTATATGCCAGAGACACTGTCGTATCAAGGGCCTCTTCCCAGGCGTTCTTCATGAGTTCTGCCACTCGGGTCGATTCAGGACCCCGGGGGATGTGGAGGGTTATCTCGGGAAGGGTTTCTCCCCGGGGGTGACCCGCCTCTGCCAGGAGGGTCATTGCTTCATCATGGTCGGGGGCGGAGATGCCTTCCTGAAACGGATAGTGCGGGATTGCCGGCACCAGGCGGGATGATGGCATGAAGTGGATCGATGGATCCCTGATACGCTCCCAGGGCAGCAACAGGGCCAGAGCCCTGCGTACCGAGGGGTTTGAAAAGGGCGGCGTGTCGGCCCGGAGAAAGTAGTAGGTTGTGGCAAAGAGCGGATTAACGACTATCGAGGGCTGATCCGCCACGTTGGCCAGAGACATCCCGCTGGATACCCAATCAATCTTGCCGTCGTTGAATCGGGATGTTACCTCTTCTGGCGGGTCATCGGTGAAGATGAGCCGAAGGCGGGGGATTGCCACCCGGGACGCCTCCCAGTAATGGCTGTTTCGTTCCAGACGCATCTCCTCGGGGGTCCGGCTGATAATGCGGTAGGGACCGTTCCCCAGAGCTTCCTCGGGGGCTGGCTCATGGAGATAGCGAACCTGGGGATGGAGGGGCGTGAAGGCATGATGAGCCAGGACCCGGACGAAATGGGGTGCCCGGGAGTGGAGATGGACCTCCAGGGTCCGGGCGTCCCGAGCGTAGATTCCCACCGATTCAGGGTCCGGTTCGTCGGCCTGGCGATACTCGCGAACCCCGGCGATCACGTCAAAGAGAAAGCTGTAGGCCCGGTCCTGCGAGGGATCGATCATGGCAAGCCAGGTGTCCCGGAAGTGGCTGGCTTTCACGGGGTCGCCGTTCCAGTAGCGGGCCTCTTCCCGGAGGTGAAAGGTGTAGATTGTGCCGTCTTCGCTGATCTCCCAGCGTTCGGCTACAGCCGGAATCGGCTCCAGCGTGCGGGGGTGGTATCCTGTCAGGCCCTCGTAGAGAGCAGTATAGACCTGAGCCTCCGTGGCGGTGTAACTGTTAAGGGGGTTCAGTCTGATCGAGGTAGCTGCAAAGGCGGCAACGAACTCTCTGTCGCGGGAAACATGCTGTCTGGAGAGAGCTCCCTGGGGTGCAGAGAGGAGAAGGGCCATGGCCAGAAAAAAAACCGGGAGATTCCGCTGTCCTGTGCTGTGTCGCATACCCTTGTAATTATTCATACCTGGCCCGGACAGGCAAGACCTTATTCCCGGAGTGTGCTGTTCCTGGGGGTGGGGGTATAGCCAAAGATGTTGGGCAGGTCGGGAATCAGGGGGGCTACGGTTTGGTAAAGTTTCTCCAGCTTTGGTTCAAGTTCCAGGTATCGAGCTTCTCCCCGATGACTGCTGATCGTCTCGAGGCCCCGGGCCAGCAGAGAGAGTTGCCGCGGGTTCCTGCCGCCCACGACAGCGGCATCCGACCGGGGTGATGAGCCTCCCAAAAGCCACCGGATCGCCACCGCCCCCGGGAGGAGGTCCTGATCGCGGCAGGCCTCGATGAGAGACGTGTTGAAGCGGTGAAGGGCCTCCCAGAGGGGAGGGCGAAAAAAGGGTGTTGTCTGACGGTGGTCCCGGGTGTCCCAGGTGGGGGTCCGGGGAAAGGAGCGTGCCAGCAAACCCTGGGCAAGGGGGCTGTAGGCCACGCGAGGGCAGCGAAGGTGGGGCCAGAGGGTCTGTTCGGGTTTTCGCCAGAGGAGATTGTATCCTTCCTGAACCAGATCGGGGGGCGTGTGCTCGAGAAGAAGGCGGTATTCCCGGTCTGTGATGTTGCAGACTCCCACGGACCTGATCAGGCCGTTGTCGGCAAGGCGCCGCAGCTCTTCCAGAGCTGCCGGGAGGCTCATCCCCTCTCGGGGCCAGTGGATGTAGAAAATATCCAGGTAGTCAGTTCCCAGGCGGCGAAGAGAACGCTCCAGGTGTTTTCTCAGGGCCGGGGCCTCCCTGATAACGCTTTTGCTGGAGATGTGGAGGGCCTCCCGCCGGGTCCGGAGGATATCCCGGAAGGCCTGACCCAGAAGTTGCTCGGCTCGGCCTGCTCCGTAGGATTCGGCGGTATCGAAATGGCGGAACCCCAGATCCCAGGCGTGGCGGAGCAAGTCCTTGGCGGGTCTCGCCGGAAACTCGCCCCAGTCGGTTTCTCCCAGGGCCCAGGTCCCGAAGGCCAGGGGAAAGCCGGCGGGGCCGAAAAAATCCGGTAGCTTCATAGATGGCGGTATCTTGCCGGAACGGAGAGAGAGATTCAAGATCGCGGGAGAAGCGGGAGAAGCGGAAGAGCGGGAGACCCAGAGCCGTGAGGACACCGACGCCGGCGTGGCGGTTCCCGGGACGTAAAGTCCTGCAGCGGGCTGGCGGGATGCGCTCCGGCGGTGTAAACTGCAGGAGTTATGGAATCGTTGATAACCCCAACTCACGTGTATCCCCCGGGGTACGGTCACAGTCCCCTTTCCTCCGATTATCGCCCCTGGGAAGCGGATATTCCGTTTCTGGATGCCTGGAGGCGGGTTCGTGCATACACCATGGTGGACCAGGCACGGCTTTTTGAGCTCTGGGAGCTGACGGGGCAGCTCTCTCCCGATATTTCGGGGGCAGTCCTCGAGGTAGGGGCCTGGCGGGGCGGTAGCGCCGGTCTCATGGGGTTGAGGTTGCTTCAAAGGGGGGATTCCCGACCCCTGGTGGTGGCCGATACCTTCTGCGGTGTTGCCAAGGCAGGAGAGGAGGATCCCTATTATCGCGGGGGCGAACACGGTGATACGTCTCTTGACAGGGTCAGTGCTTTTTTGCATGATCTTGGTCTGCCCGATTGTACGGTGCTTGCCGGAGTTTTTCCGGAGGAAACGGCACACCGCGTACCCTCTGCGGACATCGCCTTTTGCCATATCGATGTTGATGTCTACCAGTCCGCACAGGATGTCTTTGAATGGGCCTGGCCGCGTATGCCCCCAGGAGGGATCGTCGTCTTCGATGACTACGGATTTCTGGGGTGCGAAGGGGTGACCCGATACGTTCACTCCTTGCGAGACCGCTCCGATGGAGTGGTTCTGGCCAATCTCAATGGACACGCGGTGGTCGTCAAAACGAGATGAAAGGCGACAGATTCCATGACAAATCGATTTCTCACGCTGTACCTCATGGTATTGCTCTTGGGGTGCAGCTCCACGGGTGCTCCCGAGGAACGTGACCCTGCCCGGGAAGCGCCGCGCTTCCGCTTTTTCTGGCAGAGCGATCCTGTTCAGCAGGAGCTTCCTTCTTCCTTCGCTACGGTCCACAATCTGCTTGAAAGCGAGCGTCCCATGCTCGCCCTCTACCGGGAAGATCTGACCCACCAGGCGGTGACTGACTTTTTTGTTCATCTCACGGGTGATCCTGCCACGGCCCTGCCAATGCTCTATTATGCAGAGAAGGCAGATCTTTCGCTCTCGCTGATTTTTTCCCTGGTCTGGGTAGAGAGCCGCTTTTCTCCGGTGGCGGTGAACGAGAATGCCACCTCCATAGACAGGGGGCTGTTTCAGCTGAATTCGCTAACCTTCCGGCATCTCTCGGAGGAGGATTTTTTCGATATTCCCGTGAATACCTGGCACGGAATTGACTTTCTGCTCTGGTGCCTCTCCCATACGGACTCGGAGTACCAGGCGGTGGCGGTCTATAACGCAGGACTCACCCGGGTGCGGGCCGGCAGAACTCCGGCATCCACCCTGGTCTACGTGGAGCGTATCCGGGAGTACCGTCGGTCTCTGGAAAAACGGTTTCGCCAGTATATCCTGAACGAGTTCCCCTTCGATGCCGCCTGATGGTAAACTGCTCCCACTATGGTTGTGGTACTGGAAAAAGGGGTTACCCCCCGTGAAAAAGAGGCGGTTCGGGCGTTCCTCACAGACCGGGGGTTTCAGGTCCGGGAAGTTGCCGGCGAGGAAGAAACAATTCTGGGTGCAGTGGGCAGCGGCCAGGTAGACCACCGTGAGGTGGAGATGCAGCCCGGCGTTGCCCGGGTCGTGCCGATCACAAAGCCCTATAAGCTTGCCTCCCGGGAGTTCAAGAAGGCTGACTCTGTCTTTTCCGTGGGGCCTGTCAAGATCGGGGGAAACCGGCTGGTGGTTATCGCCGGTCCCTGCGCGGTAGAGAGTCGTGAGCAGATCCTGGAGTGCGCCGATATTGTGGCTTCTGCAGGGGGAGTTATGCTCCGGGGAGGGGCGTTCAAACCGCGCACATCGCCCTATTCTTTCCAGGGCCTCGGTGAGGAGGGGCTCCGCTACATGAAAGAGGCCGGCGAGCGCTACGGCATGCCCGTAATTACAGAGATCGTTGCGCCTCATCAGGTTGAGATCATGCGAGACTACGTGGATGTCTTTCAGATCGGAGCCCGGAATATGCAGAACTTCGAGCTCCTGAAAGTTCTGGGAGCCGAGGGGCGGCCGGTGATGCTCAAGCGGGGCCTTTCTGCAACCATTGAGGAATGGCTTATGGCTGCGGAGTACCTCCTTGCCCATGGCGCCGAAGATATCATCCTGTGTGAACGGGGCATCCGGACTTTCGAGACCTATACCCGCAACAGTCTGGATATTTCATCCATCCCGGTGGTAAAGAAACTTAGCCATCTACCCGTTTTTGTTGATCCCAGTCACGCCACGGGGCTTCGGGATCAGGTCATTCCCGTGGGGCTTGCGGGAATTGTTGCCGGTGCAGACGGATTGATCGTGGAAGTTCATCCCGATCCGCCCCGAGCTGCTTCGGACGGTCCCCAGACGCTCTACCCCGAGCAGTTCGAGAAGCTCCTTCGGGATATTGAGGTGCTTTCCCCGGTGGTGGAACGGGAGGTCGCTCGCCTTCCCCGGAAAACCGCGAAGCCTGTACCGGGCTCTGAAGCCGGGCAGAAGGCGGTCCAGGAGGGGCCTCAGGCTGTGGGGTTCCAGGGCGCCAAGGGAGCCTTCAGCGAGGCGGCGCTCCTGCGCCATTTTTCCGATGTGCCCCAGGGGGTCGAGCCACGGAGTTTTCCCAATTTTCGGGATGTCTTCGAGGCGGTCCTCTCAGGTGAGGTGCAATGTGGTATTGTTCCCCTGGAAAACTCCCTCATGGGTTCAATTCATCAGAACTATGATCTCCTCTTGCAGTATCCCGACGTAACAATTGTGGGAGAGACCCAGATCAGGATCGAGCACAGCCTGATCGGCACCCCCGATTCTTCGATCGAGACGATCAAGGAGGTGATTTCCCAGGGGCCGGGGATCGAGCAGTGCCGGGATTTTCTTGATGCCCACCCCGACTGGACGATAACACCCTTCTTTGACACAGCCGGGTCTGTAGCGCATTTGCGGGATAGCGGTGATTCCTCCGTGGCGGCCATTGCAAATGCCCGCACCGCCGATGTCTATGGCATGAAGGTTCTGCGCCAGGGAATCGAGAGCAATCCCCGGAACTATACCCGCTTCGCGATTCTTGTCCGGGAGGACCAGGCAGAGGCTGTGGCGGGCGCCAATATGGCGACTATTGTTTTCTCTACTCCCGATAAACCGGGGGCGCTCTACCAGTGCATGAAGATCCTGGCGCAACGGAAACTCAACCTGAAGAAGCTGGAGTCCCGCCCGCTTCTGGGGCAACCCTGGCGGTACATGTTTTACGCCGACATCGAACTCACGGGTGATGAGGCGCATTTCGACCAGGCCATGAAAGAGCTTGACGGCGAGACCCACGATTTGCGTCTTCTTGGGACCTTCCGGGAAGCCCGGGGATACACCCGCTCCTGAGAGATTCGGGATATCTCCTGTGTCGCCAGGGAACCCGGGGGCAGGTCAGCCCCGGGGTTGCCAGGTTGACCCTGATCAGACCTGGTCGGGGGAGATCCCCAGTCGTCTGAGCTGTTGTTGTTCCTCGTATTTGGCAACGTACTCGTGGGTTTTCTTCCGGGCCCGCTGGAGTGTTTCTTTTAGCGAGACCAGCTCTGCGCTGATTCCCCGCAGGCGTTTCCGCTGTTCCCGATCCAGGGACGCGCGGAGAAAGGTATCGAGAGATTCGCAACGTCGGAGCACAACTTGCATTTCCTGCATATCACGGGTTGCGAACTGGAGCAGTTCCTCTTCGTTGCTCTCGATCAGGCGGTTCCAGGCGTTGCCCGAGCGGGCCAGAAATCCGTTGTAGACGCGGGCGCGTCGAGAGAGGGTGTTCACAAAGTCCTCGAAACGGATGTCTTCTGATTTTCTGGTCTGGCTTTGTTCGTCCAGGTAGTCCACGGTGTAAATATGGACAGCTTCGTCCTTTCCTCTCAGCCGGTCCCAGACCTGATGGAGGAACTCCTTGATCCCCAGCTTCTTGCTCTGAAGGATAAGGGCGTTATCGGTGAGCTTTTGGGCCATTGATTCAAGGGGGCTGCTTCCCCCGGCCAGGGCACGAATAGCCTCCAGGAGAGTATCTTTCAGGTCGGGGGCCTGTTGCTTCCGGGTTTCCTTCTGCTCCTGTTTTACCTGGAGACTTGCCAGCAGGGCCTCCCTCGTGGCAGGGCCGGCGTCGGGGCTGTTCTCGGTGAGCACCTCCTGGACGAGTTCCTGCACGAAGGGGGTTTTGCCCATTTTCCGTTGCCAGGCGATCCTGATCTGCTTCACCGCCTGGTCGGGCGAGGCGATGCTTTCCGCTATCCGGGCCGAGGGGAGGACCTCCCGGCGCAACTCAAGTTTGTAGTTTTCCCGCTGATACGCCGTGAGCTGGCGCAAAATGGTGAGGGCTTTGCGGCAGGACTGGGCAAGGTTGTCCTGAGCGTCGGCGACGATATTTGCCGAAAGCTGATCTCCTCCCCGTTTCAGCTTTGCCGCGTTTTCTCCCAGTCCTCGCGTGGTGGGTTGCGTGGCGGTCTCGCTCAGGCTCTCCCATTTTATGTACCGGGTAAAACGAACCAGTGATTTCAGGCGGCGAAGGTCAATATACTCCAGGGAGAACTCGTAGTAATCGGTGAGAAAGATGAGCCGTGCCAGGTACTGATCTGATCGTGCCGCCAGTTCCCGGTCCCGGTCGCTTTCCAGAAAGGGTTGATCCGAAGGGACGTCAAGCTCGGAGATCCGTTCCTCGTAGTTGTAGGGGTCGGGCTTGATGAGGCCCTTTTTTTTGAAGGCCGTATGAATGGCTTCGAAGTTTATTCGCATCTGCTGGTAGCATTGCTTGAGCTCCGGCAGAAGCGCTTCTTCAAGCTCCCTTCGACGGAGTTCCAGGAGTTCTGCCAAGGTGGTTTCAAACTGGTCCAGCTGGGTCATGAGGCCAATCATACGGGAAGTTCCCCTCCTCGACAAGCGATAGTGCTCCCGGGATTGTACCTTCAGGATGGAGGATGTGAAGATGAAGGTACCATCGGGAGGCTCTCCGCAGTGGCAGTGCTTGCTGATACTGGCTGGATTTTTCCTGGCGGGATGCAGCGATTTCCTGGAGAGAGGTGTCCTTCTTCAGCTGCCTGATCTTCCCGCACACTACGAATCCGGGGAGGTCCTGTGGCGAATTTCCTGGTGGGACGGAAGAAGGGTTCGGAAGAAGGAGGTGGCTGTTTCTTCGGGAAATAGATCTTCCCGCCTGGTTCTTCCTCTTTCAAAGGGGGGCGCGCTTCTTCCCGTGGTGACAGTGACCCCGGTTTTGGGGCCGGGCCAGGGGGTGGAGCTAGCTCCCTTTGGAGGGTGGCTTCTGCCGGGAGATGCCCGGGTTCTGCCGGATAGACACTGCGGTGAGATATCCCTGGTGCTTTTGGGTCTGGCCAGGGAAGGTCTTGATCCGGCTTTGGTAAACGTGGAGCGGCTGGAGGGGCTGGTTCGGGAGCGCCTTCCCCGATATCCGCGCCGTCTCGACAGGGTTCGCCTGGCTGCCGCCCTGGCGGAGCAGCGCATGCACAGCCATCATGTGGCAAAGAGGTGGGCTCCGATGTACCAGATTCGTCTTCCCTGGGAGTCTCCGGAGACGGAATGGGCCGCCAGACCCTGGATAACCGACGATCCGGCCGAACCTCCCCTGGTGCCGGCCCCGGCTGGCGTGTACGAGTTATTCTCTCTGGGGGTGCTTCCCGGCGAGGTGAGGCACCTTTGGAGGGCTGGCAGTACGGAGGGGAGGGGGACAGAACTTCTGGTGGTGCACAGAACGCCCGAGGGCCATGGGTTTCATCGCCTGGTGGAGCTCTCTCCCGGCGGGGAGAGAGCTCGGAAGGGGCCGTGAGGCCCCCCCCCGAAGATCTGTAGGGCGGGGTGATCAGCGCACGACGAAGTTGACCAGCTTATCGGGCACTACGATGACCTTGACCATCTCTTTTCCTTCGATAAACTCCTGGATTCGGGCGTTTTGGGCTGCCGAGGTCTGGAGCGTGGCTTTATCGGTTCCCGCCGGCACCTCCATGCGGGCCCGAACTTTGCCGTTTACCTGAAGGACCACGGTGATTTGCTCGTCCTGGGTGAGGGCCTCGTCGTATTGGGGCCAGGGAGCCAGCGAGGCCGGTGCGGGGTTCCCGATCATTTCCCACAGTTCTTCGGCCAGGTGCGGCGCGTAAGGAGAGAGGAGGCGAATGAAGGGGTCCCAAACTGCCCGGGGAAGGGTGTCTCCCTTGTAGAGTTCGTTTACCAGGATCATCATTTGACTGATGGCGGTGTTCATGGCCAGCTCATCCGTGTCGTGGGTGACTTTCCGGATTGTTTTGTGGAGCAGGCGCAACAGGGTTTCGTCGGGGGCCTCCTCCGTGACGGGTCGCTCCGTGAGGCGCCAGACCCGGTCCAGGAAGCGGTATACTCCCACCAGTCCCTGGGTGGACCAGGGTTTTTCCTGCCGAAGCGGCCCCATGAACATCTCGTAGATGCGCATGCTGTCGGCTCCGTAGCGGGCTACCACGTCGTCGGGGTTGATCACGTTGCCCAGACTCTTGGACATCTTGACGCCACCCTCGCCCAGGATCATTCCCTGGTTCACCAGACGGGCGAAGGGTTCGTCGCAGGTGACGATCCCCAGATCGTAGAGCACCTTGTGCCAGAACCGGGCATAGAGCAGGTGAAGAACAGCGTGCTCAGCGCCCCCCACGTAGAGGTCTACGGGGAGCCAGTATTCCATTTTCTCGGGATCTGCCAGGGCGTTCTGGTTGCGGGGGTCGATATAGCGGAGGTAATACCAGCAACTGCCTGCCCACTGGGGCATGGTGTTGGTCTCACGGCGCCCGGGGCGGCCGCTTCCGTCGGGACACTCGCAGTTTACCCAGCTTTCCACCGCCGCCAGGGGGCTCTCGCCTGTTCCTGTGGGGGTGTATTTCTCCACTTCCGGCAGGGTCAGGGGAAGTTGATCGTAGGGAACAGGGTAGTACTCGCCCTCGCACTCCACCAGGGGGATTGGTTCGCCCCAATACCGCTGGCGGCTGAAGATCCAGTCACGCAGTTTGTAGTTTACCGTCTTTTTTCCGATTCCCTGTTCTTCCAGCCAGGAGGTGATCCGGGCCTTGGCATCCTCTGTGGGGAGGCCGTCGAAGGCTCCGCTGTTCACGGAAAAGCCCGGCTCAGGCCGGGGTGCTTCCAGAAGTTCCTCGGGATCTTCCTGGAGCGATCGGGCTACAACCTTGCGGATGGGCAGCTCGAACTGGGTCGCGAAGGCCCAGTCCCGCTCGTCGTGACCGGGGACGGCCATGATCGCGCCGGTGCCGTAGCTGATCAGGATATAGTCGGATATCCAGATGGGGATTTGTTCCTGATTCACGGGGTTTATGGCGAAGGCACCGGTGAAGACACCGGTTTTTTCCCGGCTCAGCTCGGACCGTTCAAGATCGCTTTTCAGGCGCGCTGCTGTTATGTAGGTTTGAACCTGGTCGGCCTGTTCGGGAATGGTGATTTGCGGTACCAGGGGGTGTTCCGGAGCAAGGACCATGTAGGTGGCTCCAAAGAGCGTATCAGGCCGGGTGGTGTAGACTTCGATATCGGGAAGATCTCCTCCGGCGGGGACCGTGTCGGGTGCCAGGGCGAAGCGGACGTTTGCACCTTCGGAGCGGCCGATCCAGTTTCGCTGCATCGCCTTGATCGATTCCGGCCAGTCCAGCGCATCCAGCCCTTCCAGGAGTCGATCGGCGTACTCCGTTATTCGAAGCATCCATTGTCGCAGAGGCCTTCGTTCAACGGGATGGTTGCCCCGCTCGCTCCGGGGGCCGTCGGGGGTGGTCAGGACCTCTTCGTTGGCCAGAACTGTTCCCAGCTCCTCGCAGTACCACATGGGGATTTCTGCTACGTAGGCCAGCCCTTTCTCCCAGAGCTTGAGAAAGATCCACTGGGTCCAGTGGTAGTAATCTTCCTTGTGGGTTGATACTTCCCGGTCCCAGTCGTAGGAGAAACCCAGGTTCTTTATCTGTTCCCGGAAGCGGTCGATGTTCTCTTCGGTTGTTTTTCGGGGGTGCGTTCCTGTCTGGATCGCGTAATTTTCAGCGGGCAGACCAAAGCTGTCAAACCCCATGGGATGGAGAACGTTGAAGCCCCGCATGCGCAGGAACCGGCAGTAGATATCGGTTGCGGTGTACCCCTCGGGGTGACCCACATGCAGACCTGCCGCAGAAGGGTAGGGAAACATGTCCAGCACGTACCGGCGCCGTTCCTTGGGAACCGAGGGATCTTCCTCGGTCCGGAAGGTCCGATTCTCCTCCCAATAACGCTGCCACTTTTTCTCGATCTCGGAGAAGGGGTATTTCTTCATGCCGGCATGGTACCCAAAGCTTCACAGGCCAGTCAATCGTGACCTATACTTGAAAGAGTGGAACCCAGGTCGAATTCGTCGCATTACGCCGGTTCCTGGTATCCGGCCGAGGTCGCTGCCCTTGAGGCCCTTCTGGAAGGCTCGCCGGAGTCTGTAGCCTGTTCCTCCGGCCCTCCTCGCCCGGAAGAGATCCTCTCCGCTGCGGTTCTCCCCCACGCCGGGCTCTATTACAGTGCCCCCGGTCAGGCTGCGTTCTGGCGGCGCTGGTACCCGCTGGAGGGCCGGAGCGCTCCCGAGGCGGTCCTGATTATTTCTCCCAGCCATTACGAGTACCTTCCCCAGGGGTGTATCCTGGGTGCCTCCTTCGCTTCCCACGAGACGCCTCTTGGTGAGATTCCGGGGCTTCTGCCCTTCTTTGGAGACCGGGATGATCCTGCTCTTCTTGCCCGGGAACACGGCTTTGAGTTGCTTTTGCCGGGCCTGCGGTTCTGGGCCGGCGAGGTTCCGACGGCGCTGATTCTGACGGGCCCCATGACCTCACCCGGAGAGGTTGTAGCCACGGCCCGGCGTCTCCTGAAGCGTCTGTCCCGGCATGTAAATCCCCGCCGTGTGCTGTGGCTTGCCAGTTCCGATTTCACCCATTACGGGGCCCGTTTCGGCTATCGCTTTTCCCGGGATGGATCGTCCCGGAACATGTCCCGGGAGAGGTGGGCGCGGGAGGTGCGGGACCGGGTTGCCCGAAACGATCAGGCCCTTGCCGACGCGGCTGCCTCGGGGAATCTTCTGCGGTATTGGGCCGCCCTGAGGGAGCCCTCTTCGGTGTGCGGGCGCTTTGCGATCGCTCTGGTTCTGGCGGTTTTGGGGGAGCTCTTCGGGCAGGAGGCTGTGGGCGGACGTTCCCTCTGCTATTATACCTCGGCGGATCGGAAGGCCTCGTCCGATCGGGATGGTTTGGAGGATCTCTCCTTTGTCTCCTACGCCACTCTGGAAATAACCCGGAAAATATCCCGGGAGAGCCCGTCGTGATGGTCTGCCGGGCGTTGCGGAGAGAACTCCTGGGATATTCCCGGGGACTTCTGGAGGAATCTCTTCTGGGAGTTCCTGCCCCCCCTCTGCCCCGGGGCGATGCTCTTCTGGAGGAGAAGCGGGGGCTCTTTGTAACGTTGCGCCTTCAGGGGGCCTTGCGGGGCTGTATCGGTCGGATTGTGGCTGAGGTGGCACTTCCCGAAACGCTGAGGCATTGCACCCTGGAAGCAGCCTTTGGTGACCGCCGCTTTTCTCCCCTCACCGGCGAAGAGTTGTCGATGCTCACCATCGAACACTCCCTTCTTTCGCCGCCCCGGCCCCTGGCCAAGGCAGAGAATCTGCGTCTCGGGGTGGACGGGGTTATTTTTTCTCTTGGCGGTGCCCGGAGCGTCTTTCTTCCCGAAGTGGCTCTTGAGCAGGGGTGGGATACACGGGCCCTGCTGGAGGCTCTGGCGCGGAAGGCGGGACTTTCTCCCCGGGCCTGGAGGGATAGCGGTGCACGGTTTCAGGTCTTCCAGACCTGTCACTATGGTGAAGATGATCGGGGTTGACGATGTGATCGAGGGATGCCCGGAATGCGACTTCTGTCTCCATCGGTGTTCTCTCCCTCCCGGTGGTACCGGCCGGTGCGGTGTGCGCCGGAACGAAGCCGGACGACTTTGCACCACGGTCTACGGTGAGATTCAGGCCTGGGCCGTCGACCCGATCGAAAAGAAACCTCTCTTTCATTTCCTGCCCGGATCCCGCACCTTTTCGCTTGCCCTGGGAGGATGCAATTTCGTCTGCCCCTTCTGCCAGAACGGGAGGATCGCTTTTTCCTCCCGCCTGGGGCCGCCCCGGGTGCGGTGGAGTCCCCGGGAGACGGTGGAGGCCTGGCAGAGATCACAGACCCCCACGCTCTCCTTTACCTACACTGAACCGGGAGTGTGGCAGGACTACCTTCGGGATGTCGCGGCTCTGGCCCGGAAGGAGGGGGCCAGGATCGTGATGGTGACAAATGGATATCTCACCTCCGAGGCTCTGGATCGGCTGATCCCCCTGGTGGATGCCTTTAATGTGGATCTGAAGGGAGGGCCCGGGTTTTATGGAAAATACTGCGGAGCTGAAGATGGCTTTGAAGGGGTGGTTGGGGCGTTGGAGCGGATCGCCCCGGTGCGGCACCTGGAGGTGACCTCTCTGGTGATCGAGGGAATTCACACCGGAGCTGAACTTGAGGGAATGTTTTCCCGCCTCGTGTCTGCCGGTGTATCGGTATGGCATCTGAGCCGGTTTTTTCCCGCCGGATCCATGAGCCACCGGGCTCCCACGGGAGAAGCCTTTCTGGAGGAGCTTCTGGAGCGATTTTCCCGCAAGGGTGGTGATGGGGGGCGTATTCCTTTTATCTACGGAGGAAACTGCCGACACATGAGATATCAGAGGACGCTTTGTCCCCGTTGTGGTAGCTTGTGTATCAGCCGGGGCCGGTCCGCTGGGGATTATACCCGTTTGGGCAGGTGTCCCTCCTGCGGAGCGAAGATTTACGGGGTGTTCTCCGGGTCCTCCGGAGGTAATAATATTGAGGCTTCTGTGGAATGAGGAGGATACATGGTGATACAGCGATGCAAAACACGGCTCTTCTCACTGGTGCTGGTTGTGGCGGGGCTTGCCCTGGGTGGCGCTCCTCTGGCCGGGCAGAGTTCCTTTTCGGGTGGTATGGGAGTTAATTTTTTCCGCTATGACAAGGCCTATCTGACTGCTCTGAGCGCAACCTACCTGCATGGTTTGGGGGAGGGGCTGGAGTTGAACCTGGGGGCCGAGTTCGGGATCAATACCGATGAAAACGACAAGGGGGATACTGTCCCCAGTTTTCTTATTCCCCTGAATCTGGGACTGAACTTCACCTTTCCCCAGGATCTGGTGACCTTTGTATTTGGAACGGGCCTCTCGCCGGTCTTTAACTTTAATCCTGACACGGATGATGAATTTTACTTTTATATGGGGCCCTATGTGAAGGGTGCGGTGCGTATCAGGGTGCATCCTATCATGAGTCTCTACACCGAGGTTCAGCAGGATCTCCTGATCGGTGGTGACGACTGGATTAACACGGGGACGCGGTTCAGTCTGGGAATCAACTTTGCTCTGGATCCACTGACTCCCTGAAAATCCTTCGTGAGGGCTGTGCCGTGCCTGGTTTGCAGGAGCGGTGGAGCTTTCTTGGCAGGCCCCCCCTCGGGGAGGGCAAGAAAAAACCCTCTCAGGAAAGGAGGTGGAAAACCTGAGAGGGTACGTAAAGAAATCTGGCCGAACCCTGACAGAGCCCGACCGTGCTGTGTTGTTGATTGGGAACATACAACAGAATTCAAAGAGAATCAACACTTCGAAGGTTCTTTTTTGGGTTTTATGTTGAGTTTTGTTCCGGTCGCGTCCAGGTAAGCTCAATGAGGCGGTTTTTCTTGATGCGGGTCACCGTGAACTCGCCTGCCACGGTACGGATACGTTCCGATCTTCCTGGAATTCGTCCCAGAATCTCTCCGATATATCCTCCCAGGGTGTGAACATCGCTGTTGCGGGTTTTCAGGGGGACCGGCAGAAAATCGTTTATTACCGAGAGAGGAATGTCTGCGCGAATTGAATAACGGTTTTCTCCCAGGGGGATGATTTTGCTCCCCTCACGAGGCTCGTGTTCATCGTAGATCTCCCCGATTATCTCCTCCAGAATATCTTCGAGACTTACGATGCCCGAGAGCCCTCCGTATTCATCCAGGACGATGGCCAGATTCAGCTTTGCCTGGAGGATCTGGTTCATGGCCTGGTCGATCCTGCGGTATTCCGGGACAAACATGGGGTCCATCATGATCGCCTTGATCGGTCGTTCCGGTTCGGCGATGGTCCTGATCAGATCCTGGGTCACGATTACTCCAACAATGTGCTCAGGGTCACGGTCGTAGACGGGAATCCGGGAGTGGCCGGTCTCCCCCACGATCTTCAGAGCCTCCCTGATGGGGGTGGTTTGATCCAGGCTGACCACGTCGGTGCGGTGGGTCATGACAGCGCTTACGGGAATATCGCTGAACCGAAAGAGGTTTTTCATGGCCCGGGATTTGTATTGCTCAAGAATGCCTGCGTTTTCGGCGTGGCGGATAATGTGGAGAAGCCCCTCCATTGTGAGGTGCCGCCGTTTCTCCCCTCCGCCGACGCGGGCTGCCAGGCGACTGAATCCTCCCAGAACAACGATAAGGGGCATCAGAATCCGGGAGAGGATATAGAGAACTCGGGCCGTGTGAAGACTGATAAACTCGTTATTTGCCAAGGCCACCTGCTTGGGAGTGATCTCGGCAAAA
Source organism: Alkalispirochaeta americana (assembly GCF_900156105.1). NCBI lineage: Bacteria > Pseudomonadati > Spirochaetota > Spirochaetia > Spirochaetales > Spirochaetaceae > Alkalispirochaeta > Alkalispirochaeta americana. Next base: position 18,810 of record NZ_FTMS01000011.1, on the reverse strand, counting down.
ACCAGCATGATCAGAGTGAGCACGCCCGTCATGATGCCTACGGCGGCGCTGCCAAAGAGTCTGATGGTGATGTGCGTTGCCAGCGCGCTGGCGGCGATGTTCATCAGGTTATTGCCGATGAGAATGGTCGATAGCAGGTGGTTCGGGCGGCCCATCAGATCGTAGACCAGGATACCTTTTTTGCCGCGCGAGGATCGGATAACTGCCAACTGTTCAGGAGAGAGCGACGTGAAGGCTGATTCTGCGCCGGAGAAAAAAGCCGATCCCAGGATCAGGGCCGCAAGTGCTGTGATTGCCGGTGTGAGGTCCACAATGTCTGGAGTCTACCCTGTCGGGGAGGGGGGAGTGAAGGGGCCAGGGAAGGACCCCCTCTTTTCTTCCGGGGAGTTCCCTCCTGGCGAGGACAGGAGGAGAAGAAAGAGGGGCGGGTGAGGCCCGACAGCCCCCTAGGGGTGGTCTACTTTCAGGACGTCCTTGATCGCCTGACTGATGCTCTCTTTCGGGAGCGCGCCCACGGACATCTGGGGCTTCTCTTCCAGGGGAATAAAGAGCATCGATGGAATGCTTTGAATCCCAAAAATCTGGGCCAGCTCCTGTTCTGCATCGGTATCGACTTTGTAGATGTCGACACTGCCGGTGTATTCATCGGAGATCTCCTCCAGAATCGGGGCGATCATTTTACAGGGGCCACACCAGTCGGCGTAAAAATCTATGATTGCCGGCCGTTCTCCGAGAAATTTCCAGTCCTGGTTCTCTTCGAAATCAAAAATTTTCTCACGAAAGGTATCTTTTGTTAGTGTCTGGGTCATCGTTTTCTCTCCGATCTTGATTAAACTATATATAGTGTAACCACAATGATGCTTGTCGGCAAGGGGGGCGGCTTCCTGGAGTATTTTCCTGGAAAGGCTCTTCGAAGACGGTGCAAAGACGGTGCAAAGACCGATCCCTTGTGTTAGAGTAGACGGTATCCTATGGGTGTAGATATGGTGCGTTCCAGACGGGTTCTTGTCTTCTCTGCCGCCGCGGCATTTCTCTTTCTCTCCGGGGGGGGATCCCTGTTCTCCGGAGGTCATCCATTGTTGCCTGCCCTGGGAATCTATCTGCCTTCTGTCGAAGCTGCCGAAGTTGATCCCGGGGAGAAGGCGGCTGTACTTCCTCTTCTGGAATCGCTCCTGGAAGGAAGCCTGCGCGAGAGCGGGCGCTTCCGGCTCTATCGTGAGCGCGGTGACGGCCCTGCTCTTGAGGCCTTCTCCCCCGCCGTGGATGCCGTGGTGGCTGCCCGTGTCGGGGAGGTTTCCGGGGGAGGGCTTCAGGTTATGCTTGAACTCTTCCATCAGGGACGTTCTGTCTGGGTTCAACGACAGGATCTCCCCTCGGGAGAAGATGCTCCCGGGTCGTTCTCCGTCCTTTTTCGGTTGATCGAGGCCACCCGGGAGAGGCTGGAAGGGTATTTCCCCGATCATGGTCGAGTTCTCTTGCGGAATGAGGGTGTTCCCGGGGCCTACGCTGTCTATGCGGGGGGGGAACTCCTTGGTCATGGCCTCGAGGAGGTGATTCTGCCCGCCGGAACGCACCGCCTCGAGCTCTGGCGCCTTCAGGGAGATCTGGAGTATCCCCTGGCGCAGCGCACCGTCACGATTGCTCCCGGGGAGGTGCTGGAGGTGCGCTTTGCCCTGCAGGAGGATTCGGGGACGCCCGGTCTTTCCTTTTTTGGCGGTTTTGCCGACGACTGGTACGCACTCTTCGATCTCCGGGCTGCACTCATGATACCCATGGAAGGGCTCGATCAGTTTAGTGGTCTTGCCGGGGGAGGCTTTGCCACGGTTCTCTTTAACGATGTCTTTTTCAGGCACCACGTTCTGGGGGTGGAGGCGGGATTTATCTCCTTCGATCCGGACCTGAAAGATTCCGATGATCCTCTTGATGCAACTCTGGAGGCGGCCTTGCTGCTCCTTACCACGGGAATATCCTTCGGTCCTGTCCCGGTGGCCGATATGGCCCTTCGGGGAGGGGTCGGCATCGCCATGACAAACTCCTCGGTGCGCGATGGAAAAGATGGGGGCGGGGTCGTATCGGATGACTCCGACGCCAGTTATCAGCCTGCCTTTTCCTCTTCCCTGGATATCGGAATCGGTCTGGGCAACACGGGGCGGTTGTCTATTTCCGTCGGGTATTACGGGATATACGACGAGGGAGAGCTTTTCTCTTTCCTCGGGCTGGGTCTTGGCTTGGGGGCCCGGTTCTAGGCGCCAAAATCGCCAAAAGCGACAAAAGCGCCATAAGATAGCGGGAGCGCCGAAAGGATACTATGGAAAGTGCGCAGATCATTGATCAGGTCGACCTGATCCGGGAGGTTTTTTCCTACGCCCATCGTTTCCGGGGAAAAACCTTCGTTATTCATGTTGATTATGGGGCTGTGGACGATTCCCGGCTGAACGGGCTGATCCAGGACCTGGTGCTGCTCCACAAATCGGGTATCCGGATTCTTCTGGTTCCCGGGGCCAGACAGCGCATCGACGAGGTGTTGACGCGGTATAATATTCCCTGGCGACGTGAGGGAGGTGTCCGGATCGCCTCGTCCGAGGCTATTCCTTTTATAAAGATGGCCGCTGTGGATGTGACGAACCGGTTCATGACCCTCCTGAGCGTGCACCACACCAACGCCGTGGTGGGAAACTGGGTGCGGGCCCGAGGGTTGGGAGTTCTCGAGGGAGTGGATTACCACCATGCCGGAGTGGTGGAGCGGGTGCAGCTTGATCTGATCCGGCAGACGCTGGAACAGGGGATTATCCCGATCTTTCCCTGCATCGGCTGGAGCGTCAGCGGCAAGCCCTACAATATTTCCTCCCGGGAGCTGGCCTTCCGGATCGCCGTCTCTCTGGAGGCGGATAAACTCTTTTTTATCACCGACCAGATGGGGATCAACGGAAAGGATTTCAACCTGCCCCAGGGTGTGGATACCGCCGGAGATGGCCGGGTGAGCCGCCTCTCGGTGGAGGAGGCCCGGGAGTTTTTGCGCCTGAATGGCATTCATGATCTTGAACTGGGCCGCCCTGCAGCAGGCGGGGAGGGACGGGCCGATGCTGCGGCAACTCCCGGGGCAACGCCCAAGCCGAGTGGCTACTATGAGGGCCAGCGGGAGATCCTGGAGTATCTGCGGCTCGCCTACCTTGCCGCAGGGGTCTCGGTAAACCGGGTCCATATGGTGGATGGGCGGCGCGACGGGGTGCTCCTGGTGGAAGTCTTCAGCAATCTCGGGGTGGGCACCATGGTTCATGCCAACGCCTACCAGAGTATCCGTTCCGTTCGGCTTGACGAGGTTCCCAAGCTTCTGAGCCTGATCAGGCCCCTGGCGGACTCGGGTGTTCTTGTCGTACGCACCCAGGAAGAGATCGAGTCGATGTACCAGGATTTTGTGGTTCACGAGACCGATGGCCGCCTCCACGGGTGCGGAGCGCTTCACACATATTCTTCCGGTCAGGGGGAGATCGCGGCGATCGCCGTGGACCCTTCCTTCGAGGAGCTGGGAATTGGCCGGAAGATTGTGCTCTACCTGATCTCGCTGGCGCGGGAACGGGGGTTGCGGGGGGTCTTCGTTCTTACCACCCGGACAGGGGACTGGTTCGAGTCGATCGGGTTTTCCCGGGTTTCTCCCGATGAACTCCCCAGGGAGAAACGTCAGCGCTACGATGCAGACCGAAAGAGCCAGGTCCTGTATCTTTCGATGGATACCTCCTGGGAGGCGTCTCAGGTCTCCGGTGCGGTCCCCCTCCCGGGATAGTCTGCTTCCGGCAGCAGACTGTCCCGGCAGCAAACTGTCCCGGCAGCAGACTGCCCCGGCAGCAGACTGCCCTGGAAGATAACTGCCCCGGAAGAGATTGCCAGCTGCGCCGACTCTCGGTATATTACGGTGCATACAAACGATATCTAATTCCAACTCACAGGAGACATTCCATGGCGAAGCATCAGTTTCAAACCGAAGTAAACCAGTTACTTCATCTTATCATCCACTCCCTCTACTCCCACAAGGAAATTTTCCTGCGGGAGCTTATCTCCAACTCCAGTGATGCCCTGGATAAGCTGAAGTATCTTACCCTTACGGACGATTCCTTCAAAGATCTCTCTTTTGATCCCCGAATCGATATTACCTTCTCTGAAGAGGGGGATGAGAAGACCCTGAGCGTGAGCGATACGGGAATCGGCATGAACCAGGAAGATCTGGTGGAGAACCTGGGTACGATTGCCCGGAGCGGGACCAAAGCTTTTCTGGGAAACCTTACGGGGGACAGCAAAAAAGACTCCAACCTGATTGGCCAGTTCGGGGTCGGGTTCTACTCGGTTTTTATGGTGGCAGACCGGGCCGAGGTGATTACCAGAAAAGCTGGTGAAGAGACCGCCTGGAAATGGGTGAGCGATGGCCAGGGAGAGTTCGATATCACCCCCGCCGAGCGTGAAAGTTGCGGTACCACCGTGACCTTGCATCTGGGCGAAGAGGGGAGCGAGTTCGCCTCACGCTGGCAGATTGAACAGATTGTGAAGAAGTACTCGAATCACATCGCCTTTCCCATCTTCCTGCACTATGTGAAGACCGAGTACGACGATAAGGGCAAGGAGAAGGGATCCACTCCCACGGAGGAGCAGATCAACAGCGCGGCAGCACTCTGGAAGCGCTCCAAGAACGAGATCACGGCCGAGGAATATAACGAGTTCTACAAGACGATCAGCCATGACACAGAGGATCCCCTCATGCATCTCCACACCCGGGCCGAGGGAACCATGGAGTACACCACCCTCTTTTTTGTGCCCTCCAAGGCTCCGCTGGATATGTATCAGGCGGATTACCGCCCCGGAGTGAAGCTCTATGTAAAGCGGGTCTTTATCACCGACGATGAGAAGGATCTGATGCCGACCTACCTGCGGTTTCTCCGGGGGGTGATCGATTCCGAGGATCTTCCTCTGAACGTGAGCCGCGAAATTCTGCAGCAGAATCGGATGATGGCAAAGATACGGGAGAGCTCGGTGAAGAAGGTTCTGGGCGAGTTTGTCCGGATTGCCCAGGAGGATCCCCAGCGGTGGCTCTCCTTTGTGGAGCACTATAATCGGCCCCTGAAAGAGGGTCTCTATTCGGACTTTGCCAACCGCGAGACCCTGCTGGAGCTGGTGCGGTTCCGCAGCACCAAGGTTGAAGGTTGGACGAGTCTGGCCGAGTACAAGCAGCGTATGTTGCCCGATCAGAAGGCGATCTACTATATCACCGGCGATAACGAGCAGACCCTGCGAAACTCTCCCCTCCTCGAGGCGTACCGCAAGAAGGATCTGGAAGTACTGATCATGGCCGACGATGTGGATGAGCTGGTGGTTCCCATGATCGGAACCTACAAGGAGGTGGAGCTCAAGTCGGTAAATCGCTCTGATGCTGGTAAGGATCTGGAGGCCGAGAAGGATCAGGAAAAGGACGAGGCTCTCAAGCCGCTTCTGGAGCGCATGAAGACTGTTTTGGGAGATCGGGTAAAGGATGTGGTCACCTCGGTGCGTCTTGCCGATAGTCCCAGTTGTATAGTGGTGGACGAGAGCGATCCCACCATGAAGATGGCCCAGATGATGAAAGCCATGGGGCAAACTGATTTGCCCGAGATCAAGCCGATCCTGGAGGTGAATCCCGATAGTGCCATTGTGTTGCGCATGAAGGAACTTGCCGATGAGGATCGCTTTGCCGATGCGGCTTTCCTGTTGCTGGATCAGGCGTTGCTCGTGGAGGGGGCTCCCGTGCAGAACCCGGCGGAATTTGTGAAACGCCTCAACCGTGTTATGGAGCAGGGGCTCGCCTAGGACTGTCTCTTTCGGGATTTCCCCTGGGGGTGGTCAGCCTCCCCCCAGGGGGCCGTTGGTCTCCCGGTAGGTGCGAGGGCTCACCCCCTCGTACTTCCGGAAGACCGTGGAGAAGTAGCTGTCGCTCTCGAACCCCACCTGGCGGGCTATGTCGTGAACCTTGTCGCGAGGGTTGCGCAGAAGCAGATTCTTGGCGCGCTCCACCCGACGTTGATTGATGTACTCCGTGGGACGATACCGGGTGATAGATTTGAAGAGCTCGCAGAAATACTGGGGCGTAACGCCCACCTCCTGTGCCAGATCCTCCAGAGTCAGGGACCGGTGGATCTCCCGCTCGATACGGTCCAGGGCGGGTTTCAGGCGGCGAACGTGGGCGTCGTGGCTTGTTCCTCCGGCGGAATGGACAAACTTGAAAAAGTCCATCATTAACTGGTAGACCACAACGGATCCGTCGATGCCCCGGAGGGGGTAGTCGCTTTTGAGGATTCCCAGGGCCTTTCTGATGTGGCTTGCCAGAGCCATCGGTTCTGCCACGCCGTAGACGCCGGTGGTGGACATTCCCAGGTACGAGAGCATATCCCGCACATGGTATCCGCTGAAGGTTATCCAGTGCACATACCAGGGATCCTCCAGGGCCTGGTAGCGGTGAGGCTCGTTGGGGTGCAGCAGGAGCCCTTCTCCGGGACGGGCGGTGTGCGTGTCGTCCCCCTGGCTGAGGGACCCCGTACCGGAGATCGTTTGAATCCACTGAAAAGCAGGAAAACCGAAGGGACGCTTCACGGGGTACTGGAAAAAATCGCACCCCGCGCCAACCAGCTGGTAGGGGAGTTCGTTTTCTATCTCCGAGGGTTGCCCCAGGACAAAGTCGCCGTCCCGGCGGCCCCGGTCGTGCTGATTTTCCACAATAGACCTTCCTGACCGGAGGATTTTACAACAAACCTCACTATTGTGATACGGCGGAGACGGCCTCTTTGCGAAACGTTCCCTTCTTTCTGCATAAAAATCCATTTTAATCTTTTTTTATGCGCAATTTGTGGTTTTTTATGCGAAATTTTGTTCGTTCTGAATAATTGGAAAGTTCCGGAAAATATTGAGATTGACCGACCGACGGAGTGACGGGAGAATATCAGAGGATGCCAATCAAGGAGGAAAGACAGAATGAGACGATGCAGAACCCTTATGGTGCTGGTCCTGGCTACCCTGATAGCGGGTGTGGCCTTCGGAGGCGGCCAAAAAGAGGATCAATCCCGCCGGCTGGTGATAAACTCCAATCTTTCAGATCCTGCCCCGCGCGCAGCCTTTGCCGAGGTGGTGGAGCAGTTTCGGGAGGAGAATCCCGACCTGGACGTGGTGGTCAACACCTTTGATCACGAAGCCTACAAGACGGCGATCAGGAACTTCCTGGTGGCCGATCCGCCCGATGTGGCCCTCTGGTTTGCCGGGGAACGGATGAAGTATTTCGTCGACCAGGGGCTTCTGGAAGACATCAGCGATGTCTGGGCCGAGAATGATCTTCACCGCGCCATGGCCTCGTCGCGGCTGGCGGCCACCGTTGACGGACGGCAGTACGGGGTGCCCTGGGGGTACTACCAGTGGGGCGTCTACTATCGAAAGGACATCTTTGCCGAGCACGGCCTGGAGGTTCCCGAGACGTGGGATGAGTTCATCGCCCTGGGCGAGGTCCTGAAGAATCAGGGCATCACCCCCGTTACGATCGGAACTCGCTACCTCTGGACCACGGCGGGGTGGTTCGATTATCTCAACCTGAGGATCAACGGTTATGATTATCATATGCGCCTCATGGCCGGGGAAGCGTCGTATCTTGATTCCGAGCTGGACCGGGTCTTTGAGGTTTGGCAGGACCTGGTAGACCGGGAGTTTTTCCTGGCAAACCATGCTACCTACTCCTGGCAGGAGGCTCAGGCTCCACTGATCAACGGTACCGCAGCGATGTATCTGATCGGCAACTTCATCATACCCGATATGGAAGCTGCGGGAGTCGGCGACAAGATGGGATTTTTCCAGTTTCCCGTGATCGACCCCTCTGTAGGGATCTACGAGGACGCACCTACCGAGACCTATCACATTCCTGCGGGGGCACGGAACAAGGAAGGGGCGCGACGGTTTCTGGCGTTCGCTTCCCGTCCCGATGTGCTGGCTCAGTTTGCCGCAGCAACGGGGAACATTTCTCCCCACCGGGATTCTCCCCCGCCCCGGGATCCCTTCGTGCTGAAGGGTTTCGAGATGCTCAACGCTGCCGACGGGTTGGCCCAGTTCTACGATCGCGACACCAGCGAGGAGATGGCCCGCCACGGTATGGAGGGGTTCCAGGAGTTTATGGTGAATCCCGACCGGCTCGAGAGAATCCTCCAGCGTCTGGACAGGCGGCGCGAGGAGATTTTCAGCCGGTGATCGTCTGTGCCCGACGACACAGGTAGTCCGGCAGGCACCGCGAATGCTCCATGAGTTATACCTGTAGGGGATGGTTCCCGATCCCGGGGGTCCGGGGTCGGGAGCCGTTTTGGTTATCGTCCTGCTCTGTAGAGGTTATGCGTGAATAAAGATATCGAATACCGCTGGTTGCGGCTGCAATACCGGTTTGCGCCAGTCTATTTTCTTGCTCCGGCGGTTCTGCTTTTTACGATCTTCGTGGTCTGGCCGGTGCTTCAGAGTTTCTGGATCAGCCTGCATCATTGGTCAGGGTTCGGGCCCATGACCTGGGCGGGCCTGGCAAACTACGAGCGTCTTCTGGGTGATGACCGGTTCCACATTTCTCTGGCGAACAACATCCGCTGGCTGGTGGTGATGATGCTGGCTCCGGTGGGGGGGCTTGTCCTGGCGCTCTTTCTGAACCAGAACATACGGGGAATACGGATGGTAAAATCGCTCTTCTTTTTCCCCTTCGTCATAAATCTGGTGGTGATCGGTCTGGTTTTCTCCTGGTTCTACAACCCTGATCTGGGCCTTCTTGCAGTGCTATTCCGTTCTTTGGGAATGAAACCGATTCCTATCCTGGCCGATGAGCGACTTGCCACCTACGCGGTGATCGCGGCAAATCTCTGGCCCCAGACGGCGTACTGCATGATCCTCTATTTGACAGGGCTCACCAGCATGAACGCCCAGGTAGTGGAGGCGGCCCGTATAGACGGAGCTGCAGGAATGAAGATGCTCTGGCATGTGATTATTCCGCAGCTACGGGGGGCTTCCTTTGTAGCATTCGTGGTGACGATTGTGGGGGCGCTCCGGAGCTTCGACCTGATTGCGATCATGACCGGGGGCGGCCCCTGGGGAAGGACCAATGTTCTGGCCTACCAGATGTATAACGAGGCCCTTTTCAACTTTAACATGGGCTATGGCGCGGCGATCGCTGTGGTGCTCTTTCTGATCATGTCGGTTTTTATCGCCTTTTTTCTGCGGACCGTCGTGAAAAACGAGAGGTAATGCTGTGTTTCCAACACCAATAGAACGAACCCCCCGGGTTGTGCGGGTGCTCTACCACCTGGCTGTGCCCCTGGTGCTCCTGCTCTGGCTTCTTCCCATGCTGGCTATTCTTGTTACCTCCCTGCGGGGAAACCAGGATATCATCGCCGGAAATTACTGGGGCTGGCCTTCGGAGTTCCGGATGATCCAGAATTACGCCGAGGTCTTTAACCCTGCCCGCAGCCCCATGGTGCGGTATTTCATAAACAGCCTGGTGATTACCCTGCCTTCGGTCTTTATGGCCATTTTTTTCAGCGCCATGGCGGGGTACACCCTGGCTATCCACAGGTTTCGGGGGAGAATTCTCCTGTACGCGATATTTATTGCCGGAAACTTTGTGCCCTTTCAGATTCTGATGATCCCCGTGCGGACGATCTTTGGAAACCTGGGGCTCCTGGATACGCTTCGGGCGCTGATCATCTTTCATACCTCCTTTCAGATAGGGTTTGCCACCTTTTTTCTGCGGAACTTTATCGCTGATCTGCCCATTTCCCTGGTGGAATCGGCTCGTATGGAGGGAGCCTCCGAGATGGGCGTCTTTTTCCGGGTTATTCTGCCCTTGATTCGTCCTGCTCTGGCTTCTTTGGGAGTTCTGCTCTTTACCTTTGTGTGGAACGATTTCTTTTGGGCTCTGACACTTGTTCAGAGTGATGCTGCCCGGCCGGTAACTTTCGGACTTCAGGCGTTGCGAGGGCAGTGGTCTATCGCCTGGAACCTGATTTCTGCCGGGTCTGTGGTGGCGGCGCTTCCGTCGGTGCTGGTTTTCTTTGTGTTGCAGAGGCAGTTTATCGCGGGTCTGACCTTTGGAGGGGTAAAGGAATGATGATGTCTGCCGGAAGTGGTGATTTGATTACCTGTCGGGAGGGTGACGGGGATCGGCGAGGCCCGATCTTCTCCTTGCGGTGTGGCAGGCCTGTTCAGGGTGGCAGGCAAATCCGGTACGAGCTGGAGGTGGTGGACGGCACCTGGGTGTCGTCCCGTCACTGGGGGCCGTTCGAGGCGGGGGATCGTCCTTTGCCCGGTCGTGCTGATTACATGACGACTCTTCCCTGGAGGTCCGGTCAGGGGATTTTCTCTCCGGATCTTCTTCCCCGGGAGTATCCTTCCTGGGGAACGGGAGAGCTTCGGGCTCCCGCCTGGATGGTGCGTCGCCACGATGGAACCCGGGCAGGATCTCTGGAATATCGTGGTTACGGGATACACCGGGAGCCTCGGGAGGTTGATGCTCTTCGTCCTCGGGGGCTTCCCTGGGTGAAGCACCGGAACATGGAGGTTCTTCGGGTCGATTGCGCTGACCCTGCCGGGGGGGTGGAGGTATCGCTCTTCTATGGTGTGGTCGGGGATATCCCGATCCTTCTGCGGTGGGTTCGTGTTACCAATAGCGGGAGCACACCGGTGGAACTGGAGCAGGTGGCCTCGGCCTCGGTTGATCTTCCTGCCGAGCCCCTGGAAATGATCACCTTGAACGGCGCCTGGGCTCGGGAGCGTTCTTTCCACCGGAGGCCTCTGGGTCCGGGGGTTCAGCTTGTGGAGAGTCGGGGTGGTTCGTCAGGGCATCACCATGCTCCCTTCGTGGCGGTGGCCGAACCCGGATGTTGCGAGGATCATGGAACGCTCTGGGGACTCTCCCTGGTCTACAGCGGCAACCACCGCCACCAGGTGGAGGTGGATCAATACGGGCAGGTGCGGCTCCAGGCGGGGATAAATCCTCTGGGGTTTGCCTGGCACCTGAAGCCGGGCGAGTCCTTTGATGCACCCCTGTGCGTGCTCGGTTGTTCCGATCAAGGGTTTAACGGTCTGAGCGAGGCCCTGCACCGGTTTGTGCGGGAGGCGCTTCTGCCGGTTCCCTGGAGAGATCGGGACAGGCCGATTGTTGCAAATACCTGGGAAGCCCATTACTTCGATGTGAACGGGGAAAAGGTGGCTGATCTTGCCCGTGAGGCTGCTCGGGTTGGGGCCGAGGTGCTGGTTCTGGACGATGGATGGTTTCGCGGACGCCACGACGATACGTCTTCTCTGGGCGACTGGACTCCCGACGGGGAGAAGTTTCCCCGAGGTCTTCGGCCCGTGGCAGAGGCGGTCCATCTGCAGGGACTTCGCTTCGGTCTGTGGATGGAGCCGGAAATGGTGAGTCCCCGGAGCGATCTTTTCCGGGATCATCCCGAGTGGGTTCTGGGAATTGCCGGTCGTGATCCTACCCTGGCCCGGAATCAGCTGGTCCTGGATCTGGCAAACCCCGAGGTGGTGGAATATCTCACCGGGGTGATACGGCAGGTTCTGGCGTCGGCGCCGATCGACTATCTCAAGTGGGACATGAACCGTCCCATGAGCGAGGCCGCATCGCCTTCTCTTCCCGCCGATGCCCAGGGCGAGGTGATGCACCGGTATATTCTGGGGCTCTACCGGATTCTGGAGGCAATTACCGAAGAGTTTCCTGATCTCCTGATCGAGGGCTGCGCCGGTGGCGGTGGGCGTTTCGATTACGGAATGCTGGCCTGGACACCCCAGTTCTGGACGAGTGACCAGACCGATGCGATTCAACGGCTTGAGATTCAGCGGGGTACGAGTATGCTGTTTCCTCCCGAGACGATGGGGGCCCATGTCTCGGCTGTTCCCAACCATCAGGTGGGTCGGGTAACACCGGCCTCGCTCCGGGCGCTCACGGCGCTGGCCTTTAATTACGGGTACGAACTTGATCTGGCTCGGGAAACAGAGGCGGACCGGCTTGTCTACCGCCGGTTTTCCGAACTCTACCGGAGGAACAGGGGTTTTTTTCGCCGCGCGCGGTTTGTCCGGTTGAAGCAGGGAGGAAACGACTGGGCCTGGGCGGCGATCGCCCCTGACCGGCAACGGGCTCTGGTTTTTTATGTCCAGGTCCTGGCCGGGGCAAACCCGGGGACGGGGAGGCTCCTCGTGCCGGGGTTGGAAGAGTACACCGATTACCGGGTGAGCCTCCTGACGAATGAACGCTGCCAGGCTGCTCCGGTGACGCTTTCGGGAGCGGCTCTGCAGGGGAGGGGCCTTGACCTTCCGCCGGCCCGGGGAGACTACGAGGGAACCCTCTGGGAGCTGATTGCGCGGGACGGAGAAAACAATAAGGAAAGAGAGCGAGGAGAACCACGCGATGATTGATCTGGAAACCCTTCGACCCTGGGCTCGCCCTGAAATAACAGGTCTGGGACGCCTGCCAGGGCGCCCCCGGATGATTCCCGAGGGGCAGTTCTCTCTGGACGGCACCTGGGAGTTTGCCCTTTTTGAGAACCCCGGGGAGGCCCTGAAGAAAGCAGAGACAGTTCTGGCGGCGGGAGATGGCCAGATTTCTCTGGAGGAGTCGATCCCTGTACCCTCAAACTGGACCCGTCAGGGTTTTGACACGCCCCACTATACCAATATAGCCATGCCCTGGCCGGAGCCGCCGCCCCACCTGCCCGAGAGAAACCCCTGCGGACTCTACCAGCGACGATTCTTTCTGCCCCGGGATTGGCAGGGGCAACGGGTGGTGCTGCACCTGGGAGGAGCCGAGAGCGTGGCTCTGGTCTGGATCAATGGAGAGCTGGCGGGGATTTCCAAGGATTCCCGAATGGAGAGCGAGTTCGATATCACGGGAGCGGTGAAGGCCCGGGGTCTCGAGACAGAACAGCATCTCCTGATTATGGTTGTTCGCTACAGCGATTCCAGCTATATCGAGGATCAGGATCAATGGTGGATGGCAGGCCTGCACCGGAGCGTTTTTCTCTACGCCACGCCTCCTGTGTTCTTGCAGGACCTCTTTGTCCGGCCCGATCCCCGGGAAGAGATTGTCCAGGTCGATCTGGAAATCGGTCGGATCGAAGAGATGGATCGACAGGACCCATCGTGCCGTGTGGAGATGTCCCTCTTCGGCCCCTGTCGACGGGACGGGGGAGGGGGTGTCCCGTCGGACCAGGAGAATCTTCCCCAGGTGGCTCGGGGAGTTCGGGAACTGTCCGGTATCTATGGATCCGAGGGACATCTCCACGATGATCCTACCGGCGGGCACCGGGCTCGTCTGATCCTGGATGTTCCTTCGCCGGTACTGTGGTGTGCCGAGGAACCGTACCTTTACCGTCTGGAGGTAACGATCGAGGGAGAACGAGGTGATGCGCAGCACCTGTCCCTCTGGGTTGGTTTCCGAACGGTCTGCGTGCAGGACCGGGAGCTCCTGGTCAATGGGAAACCGGTGCTCCTGCGCGGCGTGAACCGCCACGAGCACGATCAGGAGACGGGAAAGGTGGTGAGCCGCGAGAGCATGATCGCCGATATCGCCTTGCTGAAGCGGTTCCACTTCAACGCTGTACGGACTGCTCACTACCCCAATCATCCCGATTGGTACGACCTGTGCGACCAGTACGGGATCTATCTGGTGGACGAAGCGAATATCGAATCGCACCATTACTACAACGAAATTTGTCGGGATCCTCTCTACGCGGCGGCCTTTCTGGATCGGGGAATGCGTATGGTTCAGCGTGATAAGAATCATCCCAGCGTTATTCTCTGGTCCCTGGGGAACGAGAGCGGTTACGGTCCCAATCACGATGCTCTGGCGGGATGGATTCGTCACGCCGATCCTACCAGACCGCTCCATTACGAGGGGGCCCAGCGCAGTGAGTGGGGGCAGGGAGGGTATCAGTTTTTCCGGGGCGGCGCGGCCTCCGATGTGATCGCTCCCATGTACGCATCGGTGGAGGAGATCGTCTCCTGGGCCGAGAGCGATGCCGGAAAGGCAGATCCCCGTCCCCTGATTCTTTGCGAGTATTCTCACGCCATGGGGAATTCCAACGGCGGTCTTGCCGATTACGCCGAGGCCTTCCACGGTGTTCCCGGGCTTCAGGGCGGATTCATCTGGGATTGGGTGGATCAGGGACTTCTGGAGATATCTCCCGAGGGGACTCCCTATTGGTCCTACGGGGGTGACTATGGAGACGAGCCGAACGACCGTGATTTTTGCATTAACGGTCTGGTCTGGCCTGACAGACGCCCCCACCCGGCGATGTGGGAGTTCCGGAAGCTTTTTCAGCCCGTCTCGTTTGAACTGCTGGGCGAGGAAGAGGCCCCCGGAAGGGCCCTTCGGGGTGTGCGGATACGCAACGACTACGACTTTCTCTGCCTCCACAAGACCTCGCTGGAGTGGATTCTTTCGTGCCAGGGAGAAGAACTTGCCCGGGAGAGGGTCTCTCTGGAGAGGCTGGAACCGGGTCAGGTTCGGGATCATGGGGTGGGACGCCCCCTGACCGTATCGGGAGAGGTTGTTCTCACGGTGCGTCTTCTGAACGAGGAGGGGACCGATCTGGTTCCCCCGGGCCATCAGTTGGGATGGGAACAGTGGGTTCTGGCGGGCGAATGGACTCCCCCGGTCCCGGAGCATTCTCCCTCGCGGGGGCTCTCCCTCTCCCTGGACGGCCAGGGCCAGCCGGTGCTCTCCCTGGACGGGGACGATCACCTGGCAGGGCCGATGCCGGCTCTCTGGCGGGCGCCCACCGATAACGATCTGATTCGCGGCATGTCCGGTCAGGAAGAGAAGCCGGGAGGAGTCTGGTATCGCTTCGGGCTGGATCGGGTTTCTGTCGAGTGGGAGTTGTCCCGTGAGGGGGGGGCAGAGGAGATTCGCGGGTTTTTGAGGAGCGCCCGGGGAGATGAACTGGGGACTGCCCGTCTGTCGCTGCGCCCCTCTGGCGACGAGTCCTCCCGGGGCGGGGCTCCGGGCTGGTACGAGCTGTCTGTCTGTCTGGATGTGCTTCGGGATATTCCCGATCTTCCCCGGGCAGGGGTCCGGCTGGATTTACCCGGTTCCTACGACAGGATCGAATGGTACGGGTTTGGTCCCCAGGAGAGCTATCCCGATCGGGCCTCGGGGTATCCCCTGGGGGTGTGGAAGAGTTCCGTAGCCGATCAGTATGTTCCGTATATTGTTCCCCAGGAACACGGGGGACACAGCGGAACCCGCTATGTCTGTCTTCAGAAGGGCGATTCCGGGCGGGCTCTCTGGGTGGCTGCTCCGGCTGGCGAGAGCTTTCATTTTTCTGCGCTGGCCACGGCGCCGGAGGATCTGGACCAGCTTGCTCATACCTGGCAGGTTGCTCCCAGGGATCAGACGGTGCTGATCGTGGATCACTTTCACCGGGGCCTCGGCACGGGGGCCTGCGGTCCTGATTGTGCACACCGTCACCGCCGAGGGGGAGGAACGTTCTCCTGGAGTCTCTATCTGCGGTTTTTTTGACCCCTTGCCCGGCCCGGTTAGCCGGTTCGGTTACCCGGCCCGGTTAGCCGGTTCGGTTATCCGGTTCGGTTATATCCGGCCCGAGAGGCCGGGCGGGGTCGATGGTTCAGGGGCAGGGATCAGGGAGTCTGGTAGATCTGGCGAATTTTTTCCAGGGTTTCCGGTGAGCGGGCTGTGTAGAGGCGGCCCCTGCTCTTCCAGAGGTTCCGGTCCCGGGGATCCAGGACCCAGTCCTGATCGGTGACGGAGGAGCTCAACTCCCGGCCGTCAGAGAATTGCACCAGAAAGCCCAGGTTCCGAAGCATGGGGATTGCTCCGGCCACATCCCACAGGCGAATCTTGGCGATGTAGGCCAGATAGTTCCCCAGAAAAAGGTTGGTCAGGGAATAGACGGCGCAGCCGTTCACCTGGATCGGGTTTGGTCCGGGGAAACGGGTGGTTCGGGCGATCTCGTGGGGGAGTGCCACCATTCCTCCCGGACGGTAGGGCCGTTCCGGTGTTTCCAGGGGCTGAAGATTCTCAAAGGTCCAGCGCTGGGGGTCCCGGGGGCCCTGCTCGTAGAGCACATGGCCGTCTCTGGTGAGAAAGAGTTCTCCCGTGCAGGGAAGAAAAATTGCTCCTTCGGCAAAGCGGCCTTCCAGAAGCAGGCCCAGGGAGATACCCCAGGAAGGAAGATGGTTTGCATAGGGGGCGGTTCCATCGATGGGGTCCACCACCCAGGTGGCTCCCTGGAAGAGTTTTTCCCGGGTTGGTTGGTCCAGTTTTTCCCAGGTTTCTTCTCCAAGAAGGGTCGCCCCGGCGGCGATGCCCCGGGAGGTGGTATTTTTTTGGGGTGCAACCAGGCGTTCGGTGAAGAACTGTTCTATTTCCCGGTCGGCAGCGGTAACCAGGGACTGATCGGCTTTGTGTTCTGTCTCGGGGGCTTCGAAATGGCTCAGGGCAATTCTGCCTGCCTCGAGCATCAGATCCCGGATTTCCTCAACCTTCCAGAGTGTGTCTGTGTCTGTCATGGCGGTATTCTTCCTCATCGGTCGGGCTTTGGCAAGAACTGCCCGAGTCTGGTAGAATCACAGCCATGAAAAGCTCCAACGGGGAACAGGCCGGTATCGACGGCTACGACGACATTCACGAGAATCTGCGCTACTGGATGAACGAGCTGGTGGGGGCTGTGCCTTCGGGGAGGGCGGTGATCTACGATATCGGTGCCAACGACGGTGAGCTTACGCTTCCCTTTGCCCGAAAACCCCACAAAGTGATCGCCTTTGAGCCGGGCCGGGCAGCCCGGGAGCGGTTGCTCCAGCGGGTATCCCGTCAGGCAGATCTTCAGGCATTCACCCTCCTTCCCTGCGCGCTGGGACGCCAGCCGGGGAGAGCTGTGCTGGATGTTTACAGCGATGACACCTTTTCTTCTCTTCACGAGCGCTCTCGGGAGGATCTCCAACGGTATGGTCTTGCCGTGACGGGGACGGAAGAGGTGACAGTCCTGGCTCTGGATGGGCTCACAGGAGTGTGCCAAAAGGATACCCGGGGGACCGGAACCGCAGAATCGGATCAGACGGACCCGTTTCGCCAGGCTCTCGCGGGGGTCCTGAAGGAAGCGCTTCCCTCTGTGCCGGAGCCCCCCCTGCCTCCGCCTGATGTGGTGAAGATTGACGTGGAGGGGGCCGAGAGAGATGTCCTGGAAGGAGCTCTGGAAACGCTTCGGGACGCCGCTCCGGCGGTGGTGATGGAATATTCCTGTGTCAACACCGCCCACGCCGGCTACGACCGCAGGGAGCTTCTGGATCTGCTGCGCCGCGCCGGGTACCGCAAGATCTTTGGGCTCTACCGCAACAAGGATCGGAGGCTCTACGGCGAAGAAGCCTTTGAAGACTGTCGCATCTGGAATATCATCGCCTTTTCTGACCGCTTTGCCCTCCCTCTGGCCCGGGCAGAGCTTGGCACGGATCTGCCCTCATGACGCCCTTGCCGCCCGCCGTGTCTCCCGCGATCAGTGTGATCGTTCCCGCCCTGAACGAGGGCCGCTATCTTCCTGTTCTGCTGGACAGCCTGGAGAAACAGGATTTTTCCGATTACGAGGTGATTGTGGCCGACGCCGGGTCCACCGATGGAACGGTGGAGTGTGCCCTGAGCCGGAACTGCCGGGTTGTTTCCGGAGGGATGCCCGGGGCAGGCCGCAACGCCGGAGCAGCTGTTGCCAGAGGAGAGTTCTTTTTCTTCATCGATGCCGATGTGCGACTTCCTCTGGGGTTTTTGCGGAATGCCCACGAAGAGATAGAGCGACGTTTTATTGATTTCGCCACTTGCGAGATTCGGCCTCTCTCGGAGGTCTCTCTGGACAAGCTTCTTTTCAGCTTTGCCTCGACCATAACCCGCCTGACCCTGCGGACAGAGCCCCGTTCCTCGGGGTTCTGTCTCATCGCGAGCCGCCGCCTGTTTCGGCGCGTCGGGGGCTTTGATGAGACCATTCGTCTGGGGGAAGATCACGCCTTCGGGAAAGCCGCCGTGAAGTACCGGCCCCTGGAGTTTCTCTCCTCGGTTTGGGCCGACGTAAGCGTGCGGCGTCTTGAGAAGGAGGGGCGTCTGGCCTACGCGCTGAAGGCGATCCAGACTGATCTTCATCGGCGGTGGGTGGGGGAGATCCGGGACGACTTTATCGAATACGAGTTTGCCCACTACGATGAACCGCCCGTCTCAGCTGAAGAGGCCCCCAGTGAGACGATTCTTGCCAAGCTTGACCGGTTCCTTCTGTCTGCCGATGAAGGGATCTCCACGTTGATTGCCAATGCCAGGAGCCGTGATGCTGATCCGGCCAAAGGAGAGGGCGAGGCGGACCAGGCCCTGTTGCGGGATCGGCTTCAGTCTCAGTTTCGGCAAATATCGGTGCAGCTGCGCCGCCGCCTCCGGCGGCGCAAGAGGAAGGACCCCTAGTCCGGTGACGCTTCTTCCGATGTCGGAGTGTTCCCCGGTGCCAGGGTGTCCCGCGATGCCAGCTTGAGTTCGCCCGTGGCCCGGAGGATCTCCTCGATCTGGGAATGGTTTACATCGCTCACGCTGGAGATATCGCCGATGGCGGCACTGATCTGCTCCACGCTGGCAATGATCGTATCCATGGCGTCGCGGGAGCGCAGGGTGATCTCGCTCACGTTCCGCATGGCCGTGAGCATCTGGTCGTTCCCCGATTTCATCTCCCCCGATCCACCCTGAACCGAGCCGGTCATCTCCCTCATCTGGGTCAGGGCCTGAAGAATCTCGCCGCCTCCGGC